>CBZS010000482.1 GCA_000613065.1 Richelia intracellularis
AAACCAGGATATTAACAAGCTCGGAAAATTTGGTGACTTAGTAGAAGTTGCTCCAGGTTATGCTCGGAATTATCTCATTCCCCAAAATTTAGCAACTCCTGCGACTCCTGGTATTTTGAAGCAAGTGGAACGTCGGCGCGAGCAAGAACGCCAACGTCAGTTAGAGTTGAAGCAACAAGCATTGGAACAACAAGCTACTTTGGAAAACGCTGGTGCATTTACAATTGCTAAACAAGCTGGTGAAGCAGAAGCAATTTTTGGAACTGTTACGACCCAAGATGTGGCGGATGTAATCCATGGTGCTATCGGCATGGAAGTGGATAGAAGAGGTATTACTATTCCTGATATTGGTAGTTTAGGAACTTATAACGCTGAAATTAAATTGCATTCAGAAGTAACTGCAAAAATCAGCATTGAAGTTGTAGCTAGCTAAAAGTTCTCTGTTTATA
The DNA here is from genome assembly GCA_000613065.1 of Richelia intracellularis. GTDB lineage: Bacteria > Cyanobacteriota > Cyanobacteriia > Cyanobacteriales > Nostocaceae > Richelia > Richelia intracellularis_B. The sequence continues at coordinate 450 of CBZS010000482.1, forward strand.
ATTCTCACGGTTATAAATAACGCTTTTATCCCAAGAATTAAGAATTGGGAGAATTTGGGGGAATAAAATCTACCCCCAACTTAATCTATGAATATAGGACTCTATCCCACGAATTATGATTTGCTGTAACAATATTCATTTGGTTAAAAATAAAGAATCAAGATTTTCCAAAATACATGTGAATTGAAAACATAGGTATTTTGGGATTAGTGGGATAAGTTAATTAAAGCAAGAACATGAAAAGCAGTCAGCCGAGAAGCGACAAAAAGAGTAAGAGCAAAAAGAAGATCACGTGAGTTCAGAAAAGGGAGTAGACTACACGCTACGCTATTGCGGGGTTTACTCCAAGCTGGTAGGTGGAAAGAAGCAGATAGAGAAACCTTAAAAGTTATGCTCAAGGCAGCTGGGAAAGAAGAAGTATGTTATTTGAAATAATTCACATCCATCAAAAGAATTCCCTGCATAGACTTACATACTGTCGATAAACTTTGGGTAAAGTACAGTCGTGGGCCTTTTTGCTTTAGTGTACAGAAACGTATATGAGAAAGTTGTGGTAGTTCTCCTGATGCAAAAAACAAAATTTTTTGCAAGCTTTACGACCCCAGTGGATAGTATAATGTACAACAATGAAAGTGGTTTGGCTACTCAGACTTAACTTTCAAAATCAGCGCTCTATATGGAAACCTTCCTGTATATAAATTAAACAAAGTTATTTCTGTATCAATGCTCTGTTCTATTTGATCTTCTCTTGTCTTGAGACTTTAAAAAATGCAACATTTAAGCTAAATATCTAACTTTATTTTGACTTCACCTCGGATTCTTAATCCTATTTAGTTTTGATAGTTACCCGATTCTCTCGCTGATATTCTCCCAAGGTAAACGAATCCACCTGAATCCCATCATTATTCAGCATTTCACCTTCATAAACTAACTCCGCTTCCTCCCTACTAATCAAGCCTGCGACTAAAGCTCCCATAATTAACTGTTCCGGTCTTTTCTGTGGTAGCTTACCAGAACGAATACCATTTCTAATCTTCTTGATAATTGGTTCTGCTTGGGATGAGAGCAAAAATGCTTTCTCCAGCCTTCCCAATGTTTCTTCTTCAGAAGTAGGAATATAAATACCACGGGTGAGTCTGTCTCTTTGTTCTCCCGGAATTTGCAGACTGGGAGTAATTTTGCGACTAAGTTCATCTGAGGGTGATATACCAATGGGATTTATTCGCCACCAACAACCGATTATTTTGAATAGACTACCAATAATAGGTATAGTCCAATTCTCACAAACTCCCTCAAATCCTTTCTGAATCTGAGCAAAGCTGTACTCCATCCCCCAACGAGCGAGAAGAGAGTTATATTCTTTACGATTTTACTCGTAAAGAATTACGTAGGGTATTCGTTGCCAAATACATCCAGGGAAGAATGTCTGCCAAGCGTCCCGTGAGGTTTTATCGTCGCTTCAGAGTCCGACCAAAGCTAAATAATGGCAAATCTGTCATAAAAGCAAAACTTGCACATACCCATTCTAATTTCCGATAAGATGGAGCTATTACTCCCCCGAAACGACGAGCTAAATAACCACGGGAAACACTGAGTAGCCCTGCCCAAAAACCATTGCGTATAGTTAAACCAAGATGATGCCACAAAGCACTATCAAAAGCGTTAATATCCGCATTATTTATAAGTTTCGGGGAATAAAATCTACCCCCAACTTCTCCCAATTCTTGGTTTTTATCCAAACAAGTAGTTCTATCAAGGTGACTGGTTTAGTACAATACATTTTCCAACACAGCAGCAGCACCCATCCCACCACCAATGCATATGGTAATCAACCCATAACGAATAACACGACGCTGGGTATCATATAGAATAGTTGCAGTCAACTTCGCACCTGTACAACCCAAAGGATGACCTAGTGCGATCGCATCACCATTCAGATTAATAATCTCCTCATTTAATCCCAGTTTACGAATCACCGCTAAACTTTGAGCTGCGAAGGCTTCGTTGAGTTCAATTAAGCCAATATCATCCAAGGTTAAACCGACTTGTCTTAGTACTTTGGGTAATGCTATAACTGGACCAATACCCATGATTTCTGGGGAAAACCCTACAACTAAGTGCACATCCCAGTAACTTAGCTAAAAGTTTCACACCAAGTTTATTCACCATCTCCTCACTCATAATTACCGCAGCAGCACCATCAGAAGTTTGGGATGAGTTACCCGCAATTACCGTAACATTCAGCCGGAATACTGGTTTTAATTGTGCTAAGGCTTCTAGACTCGTTTCAGGACGAGGACCTTCATCGACTTGGAATATCTTCTCTACCTGCTGGGGTTTACCATCAATATAGAGGATTTATCGTACCATTAAAGGTATAATTTCTTTGGGTGCCACTCTTTTGATAGTACCGAGTATGATATAAGAATAATAAATGAGAAGTGAACCAGAGTAGTATTGACAGCCAAAAATGTACTTGATGGAATTCGCTTGTAAAAAGTAAAACAACAGGAACAGTTCCACAGGCTATGCAAGCATCTAGATCAAATCAAGGTATGTTTTGGTCACAAGCACGAGAACTATTTGAACAGATAGTTAGTTGGTTAAACTCAGACAGCAATTGTGGGTTAGAACACTCCCAGATATAACATAAGTTACTTGAGAATGGATAGGAACTATTGACACGGTTGTTACAAACAAAGATATTTTGATAAACGCACTCAAGATGAAATAGAGGGAGAGTGTGCAGGCACAGACTCATGAAACAGAACACACAAGAAAAAATTGTCGCGGAAATTGACCACATTATTTGGCACAGTAATCGCCAATAAAATCGGTTATGGAGGAAGAAAGATAAATACGCTATTTTCTTTGGGTGGGGAGTTTAATCTACCAGCACAGCAATATTCTCATGGACTAAGACAGGGATATTATCCATGTGATTGAGTATTTGTGGAAAGCTGCATTTGTCTTTTATTATCAGACTTCAACACAGGTAGAAGCTTGGGTGAGCAAACGTTTACAGTTTATCCTTGAAGGGAAATCAAGTTCAGTTGCCCCAGGTATGCGCCGGAGTGCGACTTTACCCAAACTGACCGCCCAAGAACCTAAACCCGTGGATCCCTGTGCTAGATATTTACTTAACAATGCCAAATACCTCAAATATGACGATTATTTAAAAGCTGAATTCCCCATGGCCACTGGGGTGATTGAGGCTGCTTGTCGCCACCTGATTAAAGACAGACAGGATGGATATCACTGGGGCTAGATGGAGCATGAGGGGTGCTGAGGCTGTTTTACCTCTGGGTTCTTTATACATCAGTGGCGATTGGGATGAGTATTGGCAGCTTCATCTACAACAAGAACATAAACCCAATCACCTGGGTTTGTACTCTAGTGCTATTGCTTTGAGCAAGCAAGTTCTCAAAGCAAAGCTCGTTGTTCTACTACCCCTCCACCTCTTCCAATACCTGTTTAAGTTCCACTCCCCGTCTTCCTAAAAGAGTCGCACCCAATTTATTTCATAAATAGCCCTTGTTGGATTGCTGCTAATGCCCGTTTGTGCGTTCGCAAAGCAAAGGCATCTTGGTCTTCGCGGGATATATGATATTCTTGGGCGACTTTGTCGGCAGTAATGCCCATAGTGCAGTAAGCTTGGGGAGCCTCCACAATCATTTCGGGGTTAGGGGCTAAGTAATCTCCCCCCATGGGAATTAAGCTCATGGATTCAGCGCCACCAGCAATTATGATATCTGCGTGTCCTGCTACAATTGCTTGGTGTGCCATGCCGATGGTTTGAATACCTGAAGAACAGAAGCGGTTAACGGTGCAACCGGGGACTGAGTTTGGTAATGCTGCCCGTTGGGCTATGAATCGTCCGAGGTTAAATCCCTGTTCGGTTTCTGGGAAGGCACAGCCAATAATGATGTCATCAATTTGGGATGCTTCTAGTCCTGGAACTCTTTCGATGGCGGCTTTGAATGCAACTGCTCCCATATCATCTGGGCGCATATAGCGTAGGGCTCCTCGTGGGGCTTCTATCTTGTCAGCAGTCCGCACGCTGCTGACAAGATAGAAGCCATTTGGGATCTTTTCTTGAAATGCCAAGGCTTTAGTAAAGCCGTTTTAACCAACCTAGTAACTATGGGGATTCAAGAAACCGAGAAATCATGAAAAATGACTGTAAGAGGCATAAAACCCAGATGGGGATTGGACTTTTCCCTTGGTAAATAGATCCCAAATAGGTTATATAAGGTTGTTTCATAGTTGTTGTCCAAATTTAATTTTTTTGTTATTAATTCCACCTCAACCCCCTAGCGAAGCTTCCCGCAGGGTAGTTTGGCGGGACGAAAACGGACATCACCAACTTCTCTACGTCCTCCTAACTCCCCTCTCCTTACTAAGCCTCTGGTGTATACACAAAACCTACCAACGGTTATAAGCTTTGTCGAGCTAAAGTTACTAAAAGAACATTTGGCGTTGCATATGTTTGCAATGAATCAACCAAATACAAGTATTTCTCTATACTTAAAGTAATTAAGTAACAATGGAATAGAGTGCTGAAGTATATCTACGGATTTAAAGTAGCATAATGTTTTTCAATGTAAACGTGGGAGATAATGACGTAAACGTGTGTTTTCCCCTTCTACTCTGGTCATATAT
>CBZS010000483.1 GCA_000613065.1 Richelia intracellularis
AAGCCATTTTTGACTAACACGTCGGCTGTTGCCAAATTTTTAATATTCTCTGGATTGGCTTGATAATCATGGATTTCTGTACCTGGTGGTACTAGTCTTTTCACCTCAGCCAAGTCACCAACCACAGCCTTGGTAAACCAATACATCGGTAAAAATGTAGTGATAATTTTTGTCTTACTTGTGGGTGGTAGAGAACTGGATCCCTCTGTGGAGACTGATTTGGAGGTGCCTTCCAATTTTTGTGGACTAGACGAAATACAAGCTTAAAACTGAGCAACAGCACAGGAAATAATAGGCTTAGTACACCGTGGCTATACTTTTTCTATTGATGAGTTCGGAAAGTTTTTTTCACTTGCCTTTAGCTCAAGATACAAAATTTAATTCCTGAATATACTATCAAAATAAGTATCATTCTCAATTTTGATTTTTTGTTAAGATTAAAGATTATGAATAAATACTAATTAATAATATTTTTGTGAAGTACAATAAACTAAACCTACTAAAAGTGGCTTTAATGTTATATAAATTTTCAGAGAAAAATTATTTTTAATAGAAATGACTTGCGATAAATATAGGAATAGTTAAGAATATATTGTAATTATTAATGTATAAAATATTGTAAGATTTTGATAATTTGTGTGAGAGGGAAAATGGAAAAATTCTGGGGTTCACTGCTGATTAGTCCTGCAATTCTGGGGGTTATTTTATCTTTAGGGGCAACAGGGGTAGCAGCGAAAGATATACCCTTATCTGCAAAGGCAGAGGAAAATAAAGAAACAAAAAAAGAGCAACTAGTAGCTCAATTAACTTCTGTATCTCACTTGTCCCAGGAATCTTCTCAAGACATGGGTCAGGTTACCTCAGTATCCCAGTTTTCTGACGTACAACCTACAGACTGGGCATTCCAAGGATTACAATCCTTAGTTGAACGTTATGGTTGCATTGCGGGATATCCCAATAGTACTTATCGTGGAAACCGTGCTTTAACCCGTTATGAGTTTGCTGCTGGTTTAAATGCTTGTTTAGACAGAGTTAACGAGTTAATTGCCACTGCTACTGCTGACCTCGTAACTAAAGAAGACTTAGCTACATTACAAAGACTACAAGAGGAATTTTCGGCGGAACTAGCCACCCTCAGAGGACGTGTAGACAGCCTAGAAGCA
>CBZS010000484.1 GCA_000613065.1 Richelia intracellularis
GGAAAATGAAAGGCTACCTGAAACTTCTGAGACTTTAATTTATATTGCAATGATAGGTATCATGGTCAGGTTACTTGCATAATTTGTAACTCACTTCGACTTTTAAAACATACTCTAAGACTTGATTAATCGAGGTGCCCTAATGATGGTAATTTTGGGGTTACATAACAGCGAGATGAATTAGGGTTTGAAACCATTGAAAAATCGTTGAAAATTTCGTTAAATTATCCCCTGATTCAGCTACGCCGAAATTTGATGTGGCGTTGAGTTCACAATGCAATACACAACTATATTTTCACCATTGCTGATTCTGTTTGTTTTTGATTCCCAATAGAGGTAGGTTTAACATTTTCTAGAGTTACTTGCTTTGTATCAGAACTGAATACTTTTGTCTTTTCTGAAATATTCCACACATCTTCCAAACCTTCCCAAGATGGTGCGAATGGAGGCATCGCCAAGGAACAAGCCACCCATTTCCCCTTGACAGGAGTTCCTAGCTGTTGACATGTTCCTCCCCGTCGTCCTTCTGGCTTGTAGTAGCGACAATATCTACAAGCTGAAGCCAGGGATCTTATTGTTTCCATATATATTGTCCAATGCAAGAATTATATTTACATCTATCATTTTGCTTCTTAGATAGAAATACTGAAGAATCTTGCAAATCATGTTTTTGTATATGTTGTAGCGATCCCAAGTAAATTATTAATTTTATAATGTTTTTATCTTTGTGTTATATATTTCAATGATTTAGTGGTTTTTACTATCAATACATAAGCGCAGCTTATGTATTTTTGTTTTTGATGCAAATACATTAGGGATCAAGCCTAAAAAATATATCACAAAAAGTTATGTTCGCAGATTTAGTATTTTATAGATATATTTTGGCTGTTTGTAACTACTAGCGGCGTTGCAGAATATAGGGATGAATTGAGGTGTTCTACTGTGCATTGTCCATACTGCAAGTCTACGAGGATTAGAAAAAATGGCAAACGTCGAGGTAAACAAAATCACATTTGTGTAAATTGCGAACGCCAATTTATAGATATCTATAATACACTAAAAGGATACTCAAATGAGATCAAACAATAATGCTTAAAAGCATAGCTTAATGGCTCGGGATTTAGGATTATTTAACGCCAAAAAGGAGTTGATCACACAACTATAATTAGTTGGGTAAAAAAGTTGGTGAAAAATTGCCAGATGCAACATCAATAGAGCATATCCTAGAAGTTCGAGAACTGGAAGAATTAGAAACTTTCGTCGGTTCAAAAAAAACAAAATTTAGTTGTGAAGAGCAGTAGAGCATTTCCGCCAATAAATTTTAGCTTGGGTACTGAGAGACCATAGTGCAGAAAAATTTCAACTTTTGTGGGATATTGTCTACCTTTGGAAGTGCTATTTTTATGTCACAGATAGATGGAAAGTTTACGCCAGTTTTGTTGAACCAGGAGACCATATTATTAGCAAAACATATATGACCAGAGTAGAAGGGTAAAACACACTTTTACGTCATTATCTCCCACGTCTACATCGAAAAACATTATGCTACTCTAAATCCGCAGATATGCTTAAGCACTCTATTCGATTGTAACTTTATTACTTGAAGTTTAGAGAAATACCTGGGGGTTGCATAAGTGCAGGATGAATTAGCGTTTAAAACCATTGAGAAGTCGTTGAAAATTTAGTGAAATCATCCCCTGATTCAGCAATGCCAGAAATACCTGTATTTGGTTCATTCATACCGCAAATATGCAACCCCCTATTACCTAAGACAATAAATAGATTCAGTCAAATTCAAGTTACCAATTTTATAATGCAGGGTAAGCGCATCTAATTTTTTAGTGACAATTACAGATTGTTGTACATAATTGTGAGGTATGTCTTGATTCTCAAGTGCGAACGTCAACGACGGGCACTTCCTACCTAAGGGCAGCCTACGCCAACCCCTTTTGGGGGGGTACTGGAGGGGCATCCCCAAAAAAATTTGGGTGCGACTCTTTTAGTAAGACGAGGAGTGGAACTTAGACAGGTATTGGAAGACGTGGAGGGGTAGTAAAACAACTAGCTTTGAGAACTTGCTTGATCAAAGGAATACCACTAGAGTAGAAAGCCAAGTGATTGCGTCAAGGTGATTTATAAGAAAGAATTTACCAATGAAAGTAAGAGCTAATGTTGATCAGTAAAAAAACAGGGGCAAGTATTTTGGAGTATGCTAGACCCAGCAGAGGAACCCAAATCATTAACAAGATCACAAAGAAATAGAAGACTTGCAGTTGGCAGCATCGAAAATGAATGGAGTAGAATGTCGGGGCTTTCAACCTGAGATGACGTTGAAATATTGCCAAGGTAGAGCAAGGTTAGCACAAACAGTATTCGGTTGGGGTAGAGAAAATATAGAGTTAGGGTTACCGGAAAAAAGAACAGGGATAATCTGTGTGGGATTACAATCAGCCTTTAGCACAGCAAAGCGTTGCCAGGAGAAACAACCTCTTCTGTTGTGGCATTATCCCTGGGACAAATTGCAGAATCTCATTCTCAACAAAAGCCAACATTTAAAACTTCCTTAGCCTATACCCGGTTAACAGCAATATCGGCACTAGAAAAACTCAAAGAACAGGGATTTAGGCAGGAACAATTGCCTTGCCCCAGTACAATGGCACAAGTATTGAATCGAATAGGCTATGGTCTTCGTAAAGTAGTAAAAGCCAAACCTCAAAAAAAATTGCACAAACGGATGATATCTTCAACAACATCAGAGAATTTCAGCCGCAATCAACAAACAAGCCTCAAAGTCAAAGGACTAAGCATGGATTGCATGGAAAGCTACCGTTAATATCGGGGGTTATTCTCGTGGTGGAAAAACCAGAGGAGACAATCAACCTGAGGAGCATCATATAGGATCCACAGAAAAATATACTCTCTGTGGGATTCTTGATGAAGATAGTGGGCAATTATTGTATATTAACTTTCGTAGTTGTTCTTATAAAACCAGGGATTTTATTGTTGATACTCTAATTCAATGGTGGAA
>CBZS010000485.1 GCA_000613065.1 Richelia intracellularis
ACCAAAACCTTGGATTGTAGAACCAACTTTCGGGTGGCTCAATTCGTGTAGAAGATTAAGTAAGGACTATGAAAGGCTACCTCAAACGTCTGAGACTTTAATTTATATTGCAATGATACGTATCATGGTCAGGCGACTTGCATGATTTGTAACTCACTTCGACTTTAAAAACATCCTCTTAGTTTCCTCCGTAAAGAAGCCCTGGTTGAACGACGACGTAATGACGCTCTTCTAGTTCTGCGACGG
>CBZS010000486.1 GCA_000613065.1 Richelia intracellularis
AAGTTAAGTAGTATGCTAAGGACGGAAAGGGTGTATCTGAACTGAACGGCTTAGTCTAATGGTATCTCTGACAAGAAGGCTTGCGCCTACCGGTTTCAAATCTTCAAAACCAAAGATTAAAAGCTCAAAAAATTTGAGTCCTGACTGATCTTACTGCTTGTTTATCCCAACATGATGATACCTCTCAACCCGCTTGTCAATAGAATTTGAGATGCGCTTACCCTGGCTGAATACCTAGAAATTAACAATATCAGCACTTATAGTCAGTTAATTATTCCCAGTGGTAAGGAAGATAGAACATCTGACTGTATTCCCATATTTTTGGCGTAATTTGGTGCTTTTATCAGTAAAGGAAATTCATCTAATCTAACAACTAACAGCCCTATTATAAGTCGCCGGATTTATATTTCTGTCTAAGAACTTAATCCGGTTGATTTATAGCACATGTCGAACTTTTGTGTGGTGAGAATTAGCTAATTATCGAAATTTATTAGGTATAGTTGCCATGGTCAGGAGAACACTATGTTTAATTATCTCAACTCTTTGAACGACCACAATTTGCCCTATCCAGATACCTTACATCCTATTGTCGTTCACTTTGTGATCGCAATGGTACTGTTTGCAGTTTTCTGTGATTTGCTTGGGTATTTCACACGCAACTCCCGTCTGTTTGAGGTCAGTTGGTGGAATATGTGTTTGGCGACGATCGCTATTTTCGTTGCCATCATCTTTGGACAATTTGAAGCTGGTTTGGCTCAACCCTACCAAATCGTCAAGTCTGTGTTGAATTTGCACACCCTGATTGGTTGGTCTTTATCGGGAATAATTGCTGCAATTACCGGATGGCGATATGTAATTCGTGCCCGTAACCCCAAAGAA
>CBZS010000487.1 GCA_000613065.1 Richelia intracellularis
TATAGAATTAGATAGTATTTTGATCAAAAATGCGACATTAATCATGTGTTTTTGTGCATCCCATCTTGTTATTTTCATTAGCTTGATGGTTTATTTTGACTCTTTTAGGAAGAGGATATCCCATTTTATTAAACATTTCTACTATCGTAATCCTTTAAGACAATTGCTCTTGGCTATATTTGTACGTTTTTATTTTTTCTAGTGTACAGCTTTATTTTTACCAAGTATAGGCTAAAAAAATTCTAAATATTGAGTTTTATTGAGAATAAGATTTTGCAACTGGTTGTAGCTATATTGTCACAATAGGTTATTGCTTATACAAGTCTTTTATCGGGTCAAGTCTGATTTTTATTTTACTCGGATTATACCGGTTATTTTTGTTGCTAATTCTAACTTTATATTTTATTTATCCTAATCGAATATTGGGTTTGCTATCTTTGCTTTATCTTGATAGAAATCCAATCTCATCTCAACTTTAAAGTCTGGAGCTTTTATTTTATATATTTTCGATGCGATTAACCGCAAGTCTTTTCTTATTGTTAATAATTTGCGTTTGTATCTTGACACTAGCACAGTCGAAAATAATTTACTTAGTTTTTTTATTCAGATTACATTTTATTTTTATCTTAGATAATTTGTAAAAAACCATTATCTAAGATACAGACTATTCCAAATGAATGACTGCTTCAAACCCATCTAGCCATCAGATAATATGATTTCTCTTAATCAAAAGCCATGTTATTTTTTGCGCTATTAATCGGTTACTATTAAGTAACTTGCTCTTGATTTTCTAGTGTTTAAACTCACACATTCTGTCTGAGTTTAATTCACTAAATATCTGTATTTTTCAATAATTTTTTTGTTTGTTTTCAAAATATACTTTTATTTGATGTAGATACTTTCATAGCGTGTACTATTGTTCTTGTTTGTTTGCTTTTTACGAACTAATACTATCAATCAATTAAATTATTTTCTGTCAATATAATTTGAGTTGATTTGTCATTTACTATTATCATTATAATTACATAATATTTCTTATTGTAAAAAGGGTTTTAACTATATTTATTTACTTTTAACCACTTTTCTAAAATCTCTTTTCCATGCAGACCCATATAAAAATAGTATGATTTAAGCAAAATAATTTTAAGTTTTATGACTTTATTTCTCATAAACAGGATTTATTTAACCATTATTATTTATTTTTGTGTCTATAAAACATAAACTGAAAAATCAATATAGATTGTTTAGTCAGTTTACGAATAAACTCTAATTATCTGATAAGGAGAATATAATGCTTGATGCTTTTTCAAAAGCAGTCGTTTCTGCTGATGCAGGCGGAAAATTTGTTGCAGGTGAAGAGTTAGCTGCTTTAAAATCTTTTATTGGTGAAGGTAATAAGCGTCTTGATGCTGTCAATGCAATTGCTAGCAATGCTAGCTGTATCGTGACTGACGCAATTTCAGGTATTATTTGCGAAAGCCCTGGTTTAGTATCTCCTGGTGGTGGTGTTTATACCAACCGCAAAATGGCTGCTTGCTTACGTGATGGGGAAATCATTCTTCGCTACATTACTTATGCACTCTTAACTGGTGATAGTTCAGTTCTCAGTGATCGTTGCTTGAACGGTCTGAAAGAAACCTATGCTGCATTGGGTGTTCCTGTAGGAAATCTATTCGTGCTGTCAATATAATGAAGGCTTGTGCAGTTGCACACGTTAATGACGCGAATACCGAAGCTCAAGCTGGTAGCAGATTTCGTCAAATGGGCACAACTAAAGGTGACTGTGCAGCTTTAACAGCTGAAGTTGCTAGTTATTTTGATTCTGTTATCTCTGCTATTAGCTAATCTTACTTTTTGTACAAGGATTACACTCCTTACATCATCAACATTTATTTTATACAGGAGAAAGTGAATTTATGAAATCAGTTCTGACAACTGTTGTAGCTGCTGCTGACCAAAGTGCTCGTTTTCCCAGTAGTTCTGATCTTGAGTCTGTTCAAGGTAGCTTACAACGTGCAAATGCTCGTATGGAAGCAGCAGAAAAGCTCGCAGGTAACTTTGATGCTGTTGCTCAAGAAGCAGTTAATGCTATTTACAATAAGTATCCTAATGGTCAAGGTCGTGACATGGACCCAGAGACACAAAAGGAGAAGTGCAAGCGTGATATAGTTCATTACTTACGTTTAATCAACTATTGCTTAGTTGTTGGTGGTACTGGTCCATTAGATGAATGGGGTGTTAATGGAGCAAGAGAAGTATACAAAGCTTTAGGAATTGGTACTGACACTTATGTTACTGGTTTGTCTTATCTACGTTCTCGTGGATGTGCTCCTCGTGATATGTCTCCTCAAGCTTTGGTTGAATACAATACCTATCTTGATTACTTAATTAACTCTATGTCCTAATTTTTGCTTGTAATTTTCAGCAATTTTTATATATTTAGGCTTAGAATAACTCTAATTAGATTTCTCCCTTTATAAGGATTGAGTTATCTATTTAGAGTTATTTTGTGTTTTTCAATTGTATTTGTTAATTGAGTATAATTTTTTATTAAGACTTAAAGTGAAACTTAGATATCTATTGAAAATCTCGATATTTAAAGTATCTCTCATTGTTCAGTAAATATTTAGGATAAGTCTCCACGGTTTTATGTTTTTTGGAGATTAGTTTGCGTAAATTTTTACTCCAGTGAATAATAATAATTGACGAGGTTTAACACTATATTATAAGTTTGATAAAACGAATAGCCTGTTTATGAATTTTCAAGGCCTTTTAAAAGGTGAGAAATTTCACAAAACAACTCATAATATATATCTTGAAAATTATAGAAAACGGTATATTGTTAGTCAAATACTAAGAATTATTCTAATAATTTAATATGGAAACAGTGAGAGTTTATCCCAAAGCCTTTTCCATAGTTATAATCAAGTATTACCTAATGATGCAC
>CBZS010000488.1 GCA_000613065.1 Richelia intracellularis
GATTGAAAAAGAGAAATATAAAGAGATCATTTTATTGGAAGCATCATGCTTATCTTTTAGTGACATTACGGTTTTTGGCGGTGAGAGTAAGGGAAAAACAAGACCAAATAGATTCCAATAATCCTTAAGTTCTAGCATTGCTAACGATATTCTGGAAGGATATCGAGGCACAGCTTCGCGCAAAATGTACCAAGGTAAAACCTTGGCACGAGATTTACACAAAATATGAATCAAAATCATGAAAATTTTCTCAAAGTACACAGCCCGGTAGTAACGAACTAAAAGACACTACAGGATTGCACGGAAATCACCTCAAAGTAGATGTTTGGCTAAAAAAGCTTCTACTTCTGCGACCGTGGGTTGGGATGCGATCGCACCTGGTTTTATAGTAGTTAATGCTCCTACAGCACTAGCATAGGTAACAATATCTTTAGCTGTTTGAGCATTGCCTAAACCCTTTACCCCATGAATAAGTAACTGATGGATAAATCCAGCGCAAAAACTATCCCCAGCACCAGTGGTATCACCAACATCTATGGAAAATGCTGGTAATTTACCTTGGTTTTCACTCAAACAATAGGCACAGCCATTACCACCATCTGTAACTAATACCCCTTCAACCCCATCCAGCTTGTAAGTAATTGCCCCAGGATCATCTGTATTAAATAGCCATTCTGCTTCTTCCTTCGCTAATTTGACAAAATCAACCTTACCAAATAAGCCTCGAATTTCTTGAAGTGCAATATCAGGATTTTGCCAAAATACAGGTCGCCAGTTGACATCCAACATCACCTGGAGGTCGTATTTGTCGGCTAAATCTAAGGCTCGATGCACAGCTTTACCACTATCTGCGTACGCCAATTCTAAAGTCCCTAACACCAGTAAATCAGCATCCTGAAATAGGGATTCTGGTAATTGTTCCGCTTGCAGACGGGTATCAGCAAACTCAGAAGTATCATATTTACCAAACCCAGCAAAGCTGCGATCGCCATCAGCATTTCGCACTACATAAACCTGACGAGTGGGTAAAGTAGAATGTCTTTGTACTCCCTTGATACCCACACCCACATCTTGCAAAACTTGAATTAGAGAGTTTCCTGGCTCATCTACACCCAAAGCACCAATAAATCCTGCTGATGTACCTAATTTCACCAGAGCACAGGCAACATTCGCTGGCCCACCCCCTGGATAAGGAGTCCAAGACTCAACATCTTCTAGCCTCCGCCCCAATTGATCGGCTAGACAATCAAATAGAATTTCACCCAGACATAAAACTTGGGGATTACTCATTGCATTTTGGATAATAAATTTTGGTTTGGAGTTTTCCAGTATAAAATTACAATAATTTTTTAATTTTGTCGGCAGTGGTTCATACAATGAAATAGGATTTGCCAATTTTGTGTGAAAATATTCTGAACTTTGAGCAAATAATGAAAAAATATTTCCACAATGGTATTGCGGCTAACACTTGAAACGCCTACCAATTGAAGAATCTTCTAAAATGAGAAAGAGTGATTAAGTACTTATACCAAAGGAGGAGAGAAACAAGCATGGCTGGTGGCGAGTCTCAGACCCCTGTTAGTCTGTCAGACAGAGAACTGCAAATAATTGATTTAGTGGCCGCTGGCTTAACTAACCAAGAGATTGCAGCTAAACTGGAGATTAGCAAACGTACCGTTGATAACCATATCAGCAATATTCTCACGAAAACAGACACTGGCAATCGGGTAGCCCTGGTCCGTTGGGCTTTACAATGGGGCAAGGTTTGTTTGAATGATGTGAACTGTTGTTCCTTGCCTAATTCGAGCGGTGAATGATTTGTTGGCATACTACCAAAACCATTGCAATTGGTTTCTCTGAAGTATTTTCCTCCTCACGTCTCACTTTTTGTGTGAATCTTCTGAATTTTAATTTCAACAGGTTGCGAGAGGACCATTATTAATGGATATAGGTGGTATCTATCTACTAAAGAGATGAATTTATGATTGATGCAAATGAAGCACTCAACATCTTAGGGTGAAATATACAGCACATACCTGAATTTCTCATTTGCATTGGTTACACAATATAAATTTTTGAGTGGTAAGTGGGTTTTTCGCTTACCACTGTTTTTCATTTGTCATATTTCTAGAAAACTGACTGAACTTGTGACAGAATATAAGATATTCAGGGTTCATTAATATACATAGTATAAAGCTCATAGACTTATATATGTATTTCTGTAGTTTTGTGGTGCAGTATTTTTGTAGATTGCGCTGTTACTTAAGAACAGGGTGTTGAAAACTATTTGGGTGCGACTCTTTTAGTAAGACGGGGAGTGGAACTTAGACAGGTATTGGAAGAGGTGGAGGGGTAGTAAAACAACGAGCTTTGAGAAGTTGCTTGCTCAAAGGAATACCACTAGAGTACAAAGCCAGGTGATTGCGTTTATGTTCTTGTTGTAGATGAAACTGCCAATACTCATCCCAATGGCCACTGATGTATAAAGAGCCCAGGGGTAAAACAGCCTCAGCACCCCTCATGGTCCATCTAGCCCCAGTGATATCCATCCTGTCTTTAATCAGGTGGCGACAATCACCCCCGTGGCGACAATCACCCCCGTGGCGATGGGGAATCCAGCTTTTAAATAATCGTCATATTTGAGGTATTTGGCATTGTTAAGTAAATATCTAGCACAGGTATCCACGGGTTTACGTTCTTGGGGGGTGAGTTTGGGTAAAGTCACACTCCGGCGCATACCTGGGGCAACTGAACTTGATTTAGGTTCAAGGATAAGCTCTAAACGTTTGCTCTCCCAAGCTTGTGCCTGTGTTGAAGTCTGAGAATAAAAGACAAATGCAGCTTTCCACAAATACTCAATCACATGGATAATATCCCTGTCTTAGTCCATGAGAGAGAATATTGCTGTGCTGGTAGATTAAACTCCCCATCCAAAGGAAATAGAGTATTTATCTTTCTTCCTCCATAACCGATTCAATTGGCGATTACTGTGCCTAATAATGTGGTCAATTTCCACGACAATTTTTTCTTGTGTGTTCTGTTTACTGAGTCTGTGCCTGCACATTCTCCCTCTAGTTCATCTTGAGTGCGTTTATCAAAATATCTTTGTTTGTAACAACCGTCTCAATAGTTCGTATCCATTCTCAAGTTACTTACTCTCTATCTGGGAGTGTTCTAACCCACAAATGCTGTCTGAGTCTAACCAACTAACTATCTGTTCAAATAGTTCTCGTGCTTGTGACCAAAACATACCTTGATTTGATGTATATCCTTGCATAGGGTGTGGAACTGTTCCTGTTTTTTCACTTTTTACAAGCCAATTTCATCAAGTACATTTTTGGCTGTCAATACTACTCTGCTTGACTTGTCATTTATTATTCTTAGATCATACTTCGTACTACCAAAAGAGTCGCACCCAAATTATTTAAGTAGTTATTTCCGAAATAGGAACAATTGCCATTGAATTAATAGTCAAGAAAGTATAATGGAGACTATTTATTTTAAAATTGCGAGCATTCTTGATAACGCCAACATATTTATAGGAAAATTGCAAAATTTTTCCTAGGCTTGACTTGCGATTTCAATAACTCAATAAGAATTAATTTTTTTTTTCTCATTAGATTAATATCTATTATTAACAATGCTTACTAGTAAAGAGAAATAAAAAAAATAACATCAAATTGGTGGCGTTGGCCTTTAGAAACCCTATTCCCAGATAAAAAATTTGATGGCCAATTTCAGAACCCAGGAAATGAGGAAGTTTTTTCTTTTGATGATGTGATTGCTTCACCTCATCCCATAGAAGTGATTGCAAGATAAATAGTGTATTATCCTCCAAATGACCAACAGGAGTTATTTGCCATATTTATTCCTGGTTTAGGTCAACGGGAAAGAGAGGCTTATAAAAGAAGTCGTCGCTAGGCAGCAACTCTCCAGACTGGTGTTGTCAACCTCAATAACTCGTCTTACCTCCAACAAAATCCCATTATGGAGTTCATAAATCCTTACTTAGGGCTTGCTGAAAAAGTTCAGTGAGGAGCGATGGACAATTTATTCAAAAATGAAAGATAATCTTTTGTTAAATATAATGATTTCAGGGAAAAGTTTGAATAATCATACTTGCAGAAAAAAGGCGTACTTGACATGCATTGACATAAAAAATCCAAAAAAAGCCGCCAGAAGCAAGTAGAAAGATTCATTACTAAAAAAGTAATAGCAATTGCAGTTTCAAAAGTATGAAAAAGTTTAGCCATGATTCTATTCAAGCTAAATATTCTTTTCCCTTGCCCAAAGTTTCCCTCAATACTATTACGAATCCTCTCAGATTCATTTGCTTGTCTTTTTTTTTCTTTACTCACATTAGCTGGAGGTCTCCCCAAAGGTTGA
>CBZS010000489.1 GCA_000613065.1 Richelia intracellularis
AAACTTAAATAGGTATTGGAAGAGGTGGACGGGTAGTAAAACAACGAGCTTTGAGAACTTGCTTCATCAAAGGAATATCACTAGAGTACAAAGCCAGGTGATTGCGTTTATGTTCTTGTGGTAGATGAAACTGCCAATACTCATGCCAATAGCCACTGATGTATAAAGAACCCAGGCCTAAAACAGCCTCAGCACCCCTCATGGTCCATGTAGTCCCACTCATATCCATCCTGTCTTTAATCAGGTGGCGACAAGCACTCTCAATCACCCCCGTGGCGATGGGTAATCCAGCTTTTAAGTAATCGTCATATTTGAGGTATTTGAAAATATCGCACTAATATGATTTTGTTAATCTAAATATGGATTGTTCCAAGAGACAAAAAAGCATCAAATCAAGCTGAAATTCTTTCCCATCTGACAACAAACAAGACGACGATATTTTTTTTTAACCATGGGAAACAACGTTATTGTTGAAAATTTGGGACGGAAATTTTAATGGCTCTGCCCTTGTTCTTCTTTGTCTTCCAAACCCACTTGGGCTATTGCGGCCTAATACGACGTCTACCTAAAACAGCGCGCTTATTCTTAGAATAGTAGGCTTTGTCAGCAGCAACCACTTTCAGGGGTTTAGGGGATATACCGCGTTTATTGGTCTTAAGCTTTACACTGTCTACAAGTGGTATCACCTGATCTGTTTCACTACCATTGGCATCTGTGGTGCGATTGGATAAAGGCATGCCTGAGCCTTCAGTAACAGTGTGTATTAAAATACCCTTTCCTTTTCCACCGTAAGCAACACCATCACCACCGCCGTTTCCAGGGGTAAAAGACTCGTCCACCGCGCGATAACACCAGTTGATTAACCCTTTCTCTTGTCCAATACCCAAGATTCGTAGTTGTAAAGCCTCTAAGGTCCCGTCCAACTTCCAACGTTTGAACCATCGATGTGCAGAGCTTTTTTATGCCCATATTTCTCCTTTTCGAACGTCACACCAACGACACCCTGTTATTAATATATACATTAAGGTATTGAGTACATAACGAAATGAAAAATGTGGCATTTCTCGTTCGCGTTTCTCTGGCGGTTTCGGAAAAATATCCTCAAACAAAGACCACTCCAAATTACTCAGTCCTTCAAAACCTCCAGCCATCAGATGATATAACCCCTCTTACTCAACAGGCATATTATTATGACATTCTGCTATTAATGGGATAAGTTCTTGCCATTGTTAAGTCAATATCTAGCACAGCTATCCACGGGTTTACGTTCTTGGGGGGTGAGTTTAGGTAAAGTCGCACTCCGGCGCATAGCTGGGGCAACTGAACTTTATTTCCCTTCAAGGATAAGATGTAAACGTTTCCTCTCGATAGCTTCTGGCTGGGTTGAAGTCTGAGAATAAAAAACAAATATAGCTTTCCACAAATACTCAATCATATGGATAATATTCCTGTCTTAGTCCATGAGAATATTGCTGTGCTGGTAGATTAAACTCCCCATCGAAAGGAAATAGCGTATTTATCTTTCTTCCTCCATAACCAATTCTATTGGTGATTACTGTGCCAAATAATGTGGTCAATTTCCGCAACAATTTTTTCTTGTGTGTTTTTTTTACTGAATCTCTGCCTGCACACTCTGCCTCTATTTCATCTTGACTGCGTTTATCAAAATATCTTTGTTTCTAACAATCGTGTCAATAGTTCGTATCCATTCTCAAGTAACTTACTCTCTATCTGGGAGTGTTCTAACACACAAATGCTGTCTGAGTCTAACCAACGAACTATCTGTTCAAATAGTTCTCGTGCTTGTGACCAAAACATACCTTGATTTGATGTAGATCCTTGCATAGGGTGTGGAACTGTTCCTGTTTTTCACTATTTACAAGCCAATTCCATCAAGTAAATATTTGGCTGTCCATACTACTCTAGTTGACTTGTCATTTATTATTCTTATATTATACTTATTATTACCAAAAGATTTGCACCAAAATTAGATGCGCTTACCCTGATATTTTACATAAACGACAAATATTTTTATGTTTTAGACCCTGACTTTTTATATACAGAACTTCCATATTTTTATCGACTAATGGATGAGGAGAATGATATATTTCATAATGAAGTTTATCAATGTCTTATTGCGTAAAATCTGTTTTTAACATCAGACTTTCCGTGCTTTATCAAGAAATATTATTTATTAATTTATAATACTTTTTATTACTGCGATGCAAAACTCCAGCTTTTAAGGGTTCTTAGTCTACCAAAATTTATTTAAGAAAATTCATCTTGATTTTATGACATAAACCCAGACCAGGAGATACTATTAGCAAGAAGTGTTAGCTGACTATATGTCAAAATGGAGTTAGACTTTGAGGACATTGTTGAAAATAAAAGTATCTGATTGGTGCTCTTTTCTTCATCTGTAAGTTTATGCATAATAAATAACCACAGATAAAACGTGTATAAAATCGGTCAACCTATCTGTGGCATTATTGCTGAAAGTTATAATGTTTATGATCTTGCACGTTTCACTTATTCTTCTACACGTAATAATTTGCGGTAAAAAGTTTTAGAAAAATCAATTGTGCGAGTAAGTTTGGAATTTTCCATAACTTCTATTAAAAAACTAACAAATTCAAAGTTCGCCATCATTACTTCATAACTTAGCTCCGCGTTACCATCAAATTGTAATCGGCAACGGGTTAAGTCAGAAGGTAGTCTGGCAACATTCCAAGTCGCAACAAAAGGGATATTATCATTACCCTCGATTTTACGCTTTCCTTCAACAACACCTTTTTGGTAAAGGCTGATAGCATAGGGTAAAAAATTCCTTTTATTCCCCGCAATATATGGTAAATATACACTTGCTTGCTGCTGTGTTGCTGGTTGAAGTTTATCAAAAGACATAATAGCTTGGCTTCTTCTATGTTTTTTATCTTGTTTGGTTTAGTAGTCACACAATCTAGATAGCTAGAGCTATTATTCCCAGGAAGTTTGTCCTTAGTTACATTTGTAAGAAAAATAAGCAGCAAAGCTAAGAATTTAGGCGTTGCTGAATCAGACGATGATTTCACTAAATTTTCAACGATTTCTAGCGTTGCATATTTGCGGGATGAATCAACCAAATACAGGTATTTCTCTACAGGTAAAATAATAAAGTAACAATCGGATAGAGTGCCTAAGGATATCTACGTGTTTAGACTAGCAAAATGTTTTTCGATGTAAACGTGTGTTTTCCTCTTCTACTCTGGTCATATATGTTTTGCTAATAATATGTTCTCCTTGTTCAAAAAAACTGGCGTAAACTTTCCACTCATCTGTGACATAAAAATAGCACTTCCAGAGGTAGACAGTATCCCACAAAGGTTGAAAGTTTTCTGTACTATGGTCTCCCAGTACCCAAGCTAAAATTCCTTGGCGGAAATAGTCTACTGCTGTCCAAAACCAAATTTTGTTTTTTTTGAACCAACGAAAGTTTCTAATTCGTTCAGTTCTCCAACTTCTGGGATCTCCTCTATTGATGGTGCATCTGGCAATTTATCACCAACTTGTTTTACCCAACGAATTATGCTTGTGTGATGAACTGCTTTTTGGCGTTCAATAGCCCTAAATCCCGAGGCATTAACCTATGCTTTTAAGTATTCTT
>CBZS010000490.1 GCA_000613065.1 Richelia intracellularis
AACTAGCCGATAATTTCGCGCCAAATTCTACGGATTCTCTGGCTTTCACTCTGACGATAGGGCGGATGTGTGGTTGGTTTAGACTCACAATCGCGTCTGATATGCTTTGTTTTTTATTTTCATATAACCATAACTGTTGACGATAGACTTCTGTGACCACTAACAACATCTTATATTGTCTTTTGGTTCAAGCTGATAATGTTGCTCCTAAACTGATTAGACCCTGAATATGAGATAGGTTTCTTTTAATATATTGAAGTTGTCTTTTTATGCCTTTACTTCTTTGTTTGTGCCGATGTCGACTTTTTTTTGCCACTACTATCTAGTCTTTTCTTGCCAATTCTCGATAAGTCC
>CBZS010000491.1 GCA_000613065.1 Richelia intracellularis
TATGCTATTGGTGTAGCGAAGCCAGTGAGTATCTTGCTAGAAACCTTTGGTACCGGCAAGGTAGATGATCAAGTACTTCTAGAACTAGTTCAAGAAAATTTTGAGCTACGTCCTGCGGGAATTATCCATACCTTTAACTTACATAACCTACCCAGTGAAACAGGCGGACGTTTTTATCAGGACGTTGCAGCTTATGGTCATTTTGGGCGGAATGATTTGGATTTGCCTTGGGAACGCACTGATAAGGCTGATCTATTGAAGTCGGCTGCTAGTCAAAAACAAGCAACTGCGATCGCTTAATAATTTCTGACTAATCACGATTAAATAGGTAATTTTTTTTACCTATTTACTTAATTGCGGTAATTCTAATATCCAACCTCCAAGCATCTATAGAATATGTTTGGATTTTTTTTTGGAACTTGAGTAATATTTATTACTTATCGCTTGCACGTTACGCTATAATTTCTCCAGGCTACCTTTTCCCAATTGATATAATAACTACTATATTAAATTCTCAATTCGTGAATTATTCATACAATCAAATTTTTATCGCCAAGCTATATTGACGAAAATGCTTGTATGTTAACTTAGGATTGTCTGCTACTGGTATATAGATATCAGCAACATAATCCAACGTAATTCTTAGTGAATAATTTAATCTGCTAATCGAAAAATAAATGTAATTTGCGAATTAATAGTGAAGCTTATTTTATTGCCTAGTGGAAATGTGGTAGTTTTTGCGGAAGGGCAAGGAGATTGGAGGGATGCTAACTCGAAAGCCAGCCGCTATTGACAAAAATTTAAAATCCCAAGATATGCCAGAGCAACCTCTGACAGATGAACTTCCTACCATAGAATTTCCATCAAGTCGGAAGTTGAAAGCTAGCTCTTGGCGCATCCACCAAAAGATTGGTTATGGCTATTTTTTAGCCATTGGGATTGGTTTCTTTGGCTCTTTGACAGGATTCTTAGTCGCTAATTTATATCGAGGACAGGAAATTAGAGACTTCCAGCGAGCCCAAACACAAACACAGCTACTAACCCGCTATCAGAAGGCTGTGGCTGTAGCACAGTTGAACAGTGCTAACCTAGCTGCAGTAATCCAAGATCCACAGCGACTCAGAAAAAAGAAAAATGCTTTTTTTCGTCATATTGAAATGGCGGAAGAATTACAGCCTAAAATAATCAATTTCATTGACCGTTATTCCTGGGATTTAGTTACAAGCCAAGTAAATTTAAGAAATTTATTGGAAGACTATGATAAAAATTTGGCAGGTTATGTCAGTCAAATTCAGGTCGTATTAAATGAACTAGGAGAAAATCCACCAGAATCTTCCCAGATTTTACAGCAGCAACAGCAATTATTGGAGATTATGGGTGGGAATATCGCCATACAATTGGAAAGCTTATCCCAGCAATTGGCATATATTTTACAAAATGCTGAGTTTCGCCAGGAAAAGAGGGCTAGGGAATTAGACCAAGCCAAGTTTGTAGAGCGGTTAATCTCCATTTTGAGTATGTTGCTGTCTGTAGCGATCGCAGCAGTAGTTGCTTGGCGAACTTCTAGGGCGATCGCAGAACCTGTAATTACAGTAACTCAGATTGCTGAGCAGGTAGCAAAAAAATCTAATTTTGATTTACGTGCACCTGTAACTACTGATGATGAAATTGGTTTGTTAGCGAAATCCCTCAATCGCCTGATTCAAAGAGTATCTCAACGGACAAAAGAGTTACAGCAAAGCTAAGGAGAAGCTGAAGCTGCAAGTAAAGCGAAAAGCCAATTTTTAGCCAATGTCAGTCATG
>CBZS010000492.1 GCA_000613065.1 Richelia intracellularis
CTGTAGAATCCAGCACCGCTGTTCACTGAGGTTGGAAATCTGTTTCAAAGAAGCGAACGTTAATAAATGAATTGGGTGCGACTCTTTTGGTAGTACGCAGTATGATACAAGAATAATAAATAACAAGTCAACCAGACTAGTATTGACAGCCAAAAATGTACTTGATGGAATTGGCTTGTAAAAAGTGAAAAAACAGGAACAGTTCCACACCCTATCCAAGCATCTACATCAAATCAAGGTATGTTTTGGTCACAAGCACGAGAACTATTTGAACAGATAGTTAGTTGGTTAGACTCAGACAGCATTTGTGGGTTA
This sequence comes from Richelia intracellularis, assembly GCA_000613065.1. Taxonomy (GTDB): domain Bacteria; phylum Cyanobacteriota; class Cyanobacteriia; order Cyanobacteriales; family Nostocaceae; genus Richelia; species Richelia intracellularis_B. The sequence goes on from CBZS010000492.1 coordinate 316, forward strand.
GAACACTCCCAGATAAAGAGTAAGTTACTTGAGAATGGATACGAACTATTGAGACGGTTGTTACAAACAAAGATATTTTGATAAACGCAGTCAAGATGAAATAGAGGGAGAGTGTGCAGCCACAGACTGAGTAAACAGAACACACAAGAAAAAATTGTCCCGGAAATTGACCACATTATTTGGCACAGTAATCGCCAATAGAATCGGTTATGGAGGAAGAAAGATAAATACCCTATTTCCTTTGGATGGGGAGTTTAATCTATCAGCACAGCAATATTCTCATGGACTAAGACAGGGATATTATCCATGTGATTGAGTATTTGTGGAAAGCTGCATTTGTCTTTTATTCTCAGAGTTCAACACAGGCAGAAGCTAGGGAGAGCAAACGTTTACAGCTTATCCTTGAACCTAAATCAAGTTCAGTTGCCCCAGGTATGCGCCGGAGTGCGACTTTACCCAAAGTCACCCCCCCAAGAACGTAAACCTGTGGATACCTGTGCTAGATATTTACTTAACAATGCCAAATACCTCAAATATGACGATTACTTAAAAGTTGGATTTCCCATCCCCACGGGGGTGATTAAGGGTCCTTGTCTCCACCTGATTAAAGACAGGATGGATATCACTGGGGCTAGATGGACCATGAGGGGTCCTGAGGCTGTTTTACCCCTGGGTTCTTTATACATCAGTGGCGATTGGGATGAGTATTGGCAGTTTCATCTACAACAAGAACATAAACGCAATCACCAGGCTTTGTACTCTAGTGGTATTCCTTTGAGCAAGCAAGTTCTCAAAGCAAAGCTCGTTGTTCTACTACCCCTTCACCTCTTCCAATACCTGTCTAAGTTCCACTCCCCGTCTGACTAAAAGAGTCGCACCCAAATGAATTGACATGAAATATTGAAACACCCAACGTAAAGTAGGAGTGGCAGTTGATTTACCTAACTGATTTTGAATTTTTTGGGAGCCTCGTTTTAGAGATTGGCGTAATGCCCTCTGACCTAGGCTGTAAACTAGCAAACACAAACCCATAACCATTGCCAAAGCCGCCACTCTCTTCCTGGAATTTAGAAACACAGTGGAAGTAAAAAACAATGGGTCTTTGAGAAACCGAAAACCACGTTCTGTAGATTGTTGTGCCTTATATTCAGGTAAAACATCTTCATTGCTAAGTTTGTCGGCATCAAGAACATTGGTGGCAAGAATAAACATCCCACCCTGTTCTGTGGCAATGGTAATTGCAGTTTATTTGGGTACAATTTCGGCTTGAATATGGGAAATTAGGGTAGGTTGAGAATCCTTGCGAGGTCTACCACGTCCCCGGTGTTGGCCATCTTCAATAACTTCAATATTTCCATGCAAGTTGATGAAATGGCAACTGAGTCTCAAGTAATTTGGCTGGGTTGAATGCATCTTCGGCACATGCAAATTCCTGTTGACACAATTTTCGTAGTTGGGATTGTGCCTGGGTATATTTTTTGGTCAGACGTTTGTTTTTCCAGTTGTTTGAAGTCAGATTCTTTACGGGCTTCACTTTCTATAACTAGCCACCGTTGTCCCACACCACCAGAATCATCACAACAGGGGGCAATACCATATCCTGGAATTTTACTTGGTACAAATGCATCAATACTGTTCTTTTCTAATAGTTATTTTGCCGTCAGTTACGGTTGCAGTCATTCGAGATACCCATCTGAATGAGACTATCATCTGC
>CBZS010000493.1 GCA_000613065.1 Richelia intracellularis
TCACCTCAAACCAGGCAGACCTCGTAAAAAAGCCCAACCCACTCACTGCTATTATCAAATTTGTGCTGAGTTAGTACCAACACCTGAAGCAATTGCTACGGAACACAGACGGGCAGGTCGCTTCATTTTGGCAACTAATGTTATAGCCCACATTCCGCACTTCAATTTTAAGTACAAATAAATTACAAGCAAAATAAAAACACAATAATCAGAATGATTCATAAATAGAGTACAGAACCAATATATTTTAAAAATTAATTAAACAGAAGAAATTTGACCATAAAATCGGTAATATGAGCACTAAAAAATTGAGGAGCAATAAATGTGCCTTCAGATGTTGATAAATTTTTATTTGGGTTCAAAATTTTGTTAAGTTAAGAAAGCAAATAATATTTTAGGCAAGATGATGGCAGACAACTCAAAATGAAATGGCATGATGAGGTTAAATTAACGGCGTTGCATAAGTGCGGGATGATTGCACTAAATTTTCAACGATTTCTCAATGGTTTCAAACCCTAATTCATCCCGCACTTATGCAACGCCAAATTAACAATTTGATTAACACCATCTAAAGTTAAAAGATGGATACCTTGAAAGCATTGAAATACCCATCTTAATGTAGGAGTCATGGTTAACTTACCTAATTGATTTTTGATTCCCGTTTTGATTCTTTTTAAGGTATTCCTTAGTTGTCTTTCACCGAGATTATAAACTAACATATACAAAGACATTAAAAATAACATGGGCTCAATTCTTTCAGGATTTTCAACAAAGAAGCTATCAGCAAAAAATAAAGGGTATTTCAATAATCTAAATCCTCTTTCACAAGATTGTTGATTATTATAATTTGTAATAATTTCGGATGGATATAACTTCTGTTTATCAACTAAATTAGTCGCTGAAATAAATATTACAGCTTGCTTTTTTCTGATTTATATCTCTTCTACTCCTCTCATGAATAATGGTATATCTCCATCACTACTCGTAATTAAATCTAAAATGCATTGCTTTAAATCCGGTCTCTGGTCACGGGAATATCCTTTAGTTATAATTATTGGTCTTACTCTAGGAATTCCTTCTTTTTCATTCACATTATCATTTTCATATTCTCCATGTAGATGAAATGATGTTGAATCTACATGTGAATATTTTGTATCTATCTTAAATTTATTAATTACTGATAAGACTCTTTCTATAAACAGGTTACTTAATCAGTCTTTATATAATTTATCCATGACTATTCCAATCTTATCATCATTTAAATAATCTATTTCCACGTCTTATCATAAGAACATTTTTATCCCTTTATCA
>CBZS010000494.1 GCA_000613065.1 Richelia intracellularis
CTCCAGGCAAATATGGATCCCAAACACCGCGATCGTGTCGCATTTATCCGTGTTTGTACAGGCAAGTTTGAAAAAGATATGACAGTAAGCCATGCCCGTACTGGAAAGAGTATTCGCCTCTCCCGTCCCCAAAAATTGTTTGCTCAAGAAAGGGCATCCATTGATACCGCTTATCCCGGTGATGTGATTGGTTTGAATAATCCCGGAGTCTTTGCGATCGGCGATACTATTTATACCGGTAAAAAGTTGGAGTATGAGGGTATTCCTTACTTTTCTCCCGAACTATTTGCCTCATTAAGAAATCCCAACCCTTCTAAATTTAAGCAGTTCCAGAAAGGAGTCTCAGAATTGCGGGAAGAAGGAGCAGTGCAAATAATGTACTCAGTGGATGAAGCCAAACGAGACCCAATTCTAGCAGCCGTTGGGCAATTACAGTTGGAGGTGGTGCAATTCCGCTTACAAAATGAGTATGGGGTAGAAACAATTTTAGATGTATTACCCTATAGCGTTGCCCGCTGGGTTGATGGTGGTTGGGAAGCACTGGAAAAAGTGGGACGGATTTTCAATACGACTACTGTTAAAGACAGCATGGAGCGACCCGTATTACTCTTCCGCAACGAATGGAATTGTCAACAATTACAAGCAGATCATCCAGAGTTGCAATTGAGTTCCATTGCCCCAGTTGTCAGTGGTAAACAACCCACGTCATGAAGAGGATGGGGAGCAGGAGCGAGACACGTCTCCTCCTTATTCAACCATTTAACTAAAAACCAACAATCATTTTCAGCTCAGGTAGCTAGTTTGACAAACCCTTACCCCAATTTGGGTAATTTTAAAATAGATAGAAAATGTTAGAAGCCATATGTCTTCAAATTCCCAATTCTCTTTGGAGGCTGGATTAGTTGCTCTCAACCAAGGAGATTATCAAGGTGCGATCGCTATTTTAAAAGCAGTTGTTACCGAAGCAGAAGTTAGTTATGTTAGTTTGCAAGCTCGCATGGGATTAGTGATTGCTTACACTCGTAATGGTAATATTCCTCAGGCAACTTCTTTATGTGAAAATTTAACGAAGAGCGATAATACACAAATTCAAGAATGGGCAGAAAAAACCTTAGGGGAATTATCTATCCGTCATCCACCAGAAAATGATTCTGTTGAGTACACAACAGGATTTGTACCCTTCTCATCAAGTTTCACGCCAGAAAGCTTAGATATAAAAGTATCAGGTACTCTTGAGAAAAATGCTGAAAGCAGCACAGGATTTGTTCCCCTTGATAATTTATCGTCTCCGTTACCACCAGCTCCTTCTTTACCAACCAAAGCATCCAAATCACTGCCACGTCCTTCTCACCCCCCGACTCCTAATCTAAAAGTAGGTAATACTGGCAAAGTGCCATCAAAAAAGCCAGGTCAGAAATATTCGGTTACTAATTCTCAAAGCACCAACCCACGCACAATCCAGTGGCGTAAAGCCCAGAGGGCAAAAGTTTGGCAACCACTAAATCCCGTTAACTTAACCCCATTAAGACTGCTCGCAGCAGGAACATTTATAGCTATGTTTTGGCTGGTGCGAGAACTAGTCAAGTGGTTAATGGGAACTACTAATTATGTTTTAGTTAAATTACCTTTTTTACAACCATTACAATTTTTATACAAGGACCCCAGTAATATACTCTTACTAATACTTCTCATTGCTGTGGGTGCCTCACCTTGGACATTAGATTGGTTATTCAAAAACTGGTATAATCAAAAACCTTTAAATAAAGAAACTCTCAATAGATATAGTCATGAGGCAATTCGCGTATTACACCGTTATTGCCAACAGAGGGGATGGGATTTCCCCAAGTTAAAGATTGTACCCATGGCTGTCCCCATTGCCTTTGCCTATGGTAATTTGCCGCTTAACACTCGCATTGTGGTCAGTCAAGGCTTATTGGAACAACTAGAGGTTGATGAAATTGCCACAATTTACGCTAGTCAACTAGCACATATTCGTCATTGGGATGTAGCGGTAATGTCTTTAGTGTTATTGATTACTATTCCAATTTATCAGCTATACCAATACATATCAGCTTGGGGCGATTGCATTTCCCTGCCCTGGGCACAGAAAATACTCAGTATTATTAGTAGCTTAGTATATGTCGTATGGTACACATTTAGCTTTGCGACTTTTCCATTATCTCAAGTCAGAATTTATCATAGCGATCGCGTTGCTTGCGATACCACTGGCAATCCCAATGGATTAAGTAGGGCAATACTGAAAATTGCTATGGGTATAGCCAATGATGTAGACAAACAAGCACATACGAGTTGGCAATTGAAAAGTCTCAACTCAGTTATTCCCATAAGCCATCATCAAGGTCTTAGTTTGGGTAGTATTGCCCCCCAAGTTACCTTTGAATCATTCCTAATGTGGGATAACCTTAATCCCTATAGTCGCTGGTTTACTCTCAATAGTAGTCATCCCCTAATTGGCGCTCGCATTAGCAAGCTTGGTATAATAGCTCGTCGTTGGCATATTCCCGCAGAAATAAATATTGAATCCCAGCCATCTTTGCGACTCAAGCACCAATCTTTTCTACTTCACATAGCTCCCTGGCTGGGCATACCTACTGGGATGGTGTTTGCCTTTTTTATTTGGTTAGTTTGGCAAATTGCCTACGCTATCAAATGGTTAAATGTTAAATGGATATATGACGATTGGGGTTATGTCTGGGGTTGTATGTTGATAGGCTTCAGTATTGGTATTTTGGTGAGAATCAATTTTTTCTTCCCCGAGATCAGACCTGACACTATAAAAACTGAAAAAAAATTACCCAATTATCTCAATAATCCCGCAGCCTTACCAATTGATAGTATGAGTGTTCTGTTAATTGGTACCCTCTTAGGAATTCGGGGAGTTGGTAATTCCATCGGGCAAGACCTAATTTTACGCACAAAAATAGGCTTAGTGAAATTACATCATATCCCCTGGTGGGGTAAAAACACCCGTCCCCAAGATTTAATTGGCAGGCAAGTAATGGTTACAGGTTGGGCAAGACGTGGTGCAACCCCTTGGATTGACATTCACACATTAAAAACCCAAGCAGGCAAACCCATCACTAGTCCGCACCAAATTTTTTCTGTAGTCATAGCTACAGGTGCAACGGCTTGGGGTGCGTATTTGCTCCTTACCGGTTAAGAAAAAAGTTATGAAATTGGTGGTTGGTGGATTTTGTACAAGTTTCTCCTTGTCTGCTCCCCTCTTTCTATTAGAATCCCTCTAACGATACAGCTAAAAACTTAGCTAGCTCAGCTGCAGATGTTTCTAAATCTTTGAGGGAAATAGGTTGACCAACCCTTGTCAAAGGTATATCTCGTCTATTTTTAACCCTCAAGTACAAAGTGCGCTGGGGATTTATTCCTTCTTTGATTTCGATACGAACTGACTGTACATCTTGAGTAGGACAATTAATCTCAACCTTGCGGTTTTTTACCAGGAAAACCCCACCGGAATATTTTCACCATTCCTGTTTCACGGTTGAACTCGTTGTACCCCCCGCCTAAATCCCAAAGGATAGTCAGCCAAAGATACAGAGATAATAATGAGCCAGCTACCCCATACAATCCCATAACTAATCCCTGGGGGACGAATATTAATTGTGTAGGATCTGTTACAAACAGTAAATTAGTGTGTAAATAACTGGATATCCCTGCCAATAAGAAACCTAAGCTACCTAGGGTTACAATTGTCGCCCACCAGTAATTACTAAAACGCCGTGAACCAAGTACCTTCTGAGACAGGACTTGTTTGCCTGTATTTTTGGTTGTTAATGCCGTCATGGGATTTTTGATTTTAGATTTTGAATTTTTAGACTAGCCCCTTTAAAGGACTGCTGTTCCTACGGCTTCGCTCAGTCGAACGATTTTGGGGTGTTGCTCAATCAAGGGATGAATTAGCCTTTGAAAGCATTCAGAAATCGTTAAAAATAGGTTAGTGAAATCATCCCCTGATTCAACAACACCTATTTTGGTATAGACCCCCCAGAATAGTTCAGAGGCTCCTAGCATCAATCAGTAATTGGCCATTTAACCATTTTGGATTTGATATATTCCCTAAAAGCAGTCTGCCATGGTCGCACCAGGTATTGCAAGTACAGATGCAGATAGTTTTACAACTTATGAGAAAAGTTGTGTCAGATTGTTAAATTTCTGATATTTATTGTAGATAATGGTTTTAGACACAATACTGGATTTCTATAGCTAAATCCAGCACAAAGCCGAACTAAATGTGATAAGTTAAGAAAGATTAAGATACCAACAACTTTAAATTATCTGTTGGCGGTGTCGAGTTTGGCATAAAAATGAGATAGGTACCCCATAAGGGCAGTGCATTCTCATAATTCTAGCTACCTACTTGAGTAGCAAATGTATGTCAAAAACGTTTTGACGATCGACCCCTCGCTGCCGACAGGCGCAAGGGAACTCGTGAGTTTGATAACGTTGCAATTTTAGTTTAAAAGAGGATTTTATTCCGATGACCATCGCAATTGGACGTACCCCCAGTACCAGAGGGTGGTTTGACGTTCTAGACGACTGGTTAAAGCGTGACCGCTTTGTATTCGTAGGTTGGTCAGGAGTATTACTGTTCCCCTGCGCGTATCTAGCATTAGGCGGTTGGCTAACCGGAACCACATTCGTCACCTCCTGGTATACCCACGGCTTAGCATCCTCCTATCTAGAAGGATGTAACTTCTTAACAGTAGCCGTATCCACCCCTGCCGATGCCATGGGACACTCTCTACTACTATTGTGGGGACCAGAAGCTCAAGGAGACTTCACCCGTTGGTGTCAGTTAGGTGGACTGTGGTCATTCATCGCTTTGCACGGAGCCTTTGGTTTAATCGGTTTCATGCTTAGACAATTTGAGATTGCTCGTCTAGTAGGAATTAGACCCTACAACGCAATAGCATTCTCAGCACCCATTGCGGTATTCGTCAGCGTATTCTTGATGTACCCCTTGGGTCAGTCTTCCTGGTTCTTTGCTCCTAGCTTTGGAGTAGCAGCAATCTTCCGTTTCTTACTATTTTTGCAAGGTTTCCACAACTGGACACTGAATCCCTTCCACATGATGGGAGTAGCAGGAGTATTGGGTGGAGCTTTGTTGTGCGCGATTCATGGAGCCACAGTAGAGAACACCCTGTTTGAAGATGGAGATGCTTCCAACACCTTCCGGGCATTTGAACCCACCCAAGCAGAAGAAACCTACTCCATGGTGACAGCAAACCGTTTCTGGTCACAGATTTTTGGTATTGCTTTCTCCAACAAACGTTGGTTACACTTCTTCATGCTGTTTGTACCCGTAACTGGGTTATGGATGAGTGCAGTTGGAATTGTGGGTCTGGCATTGAACCTACGTGCCTATGACTTCGTGTCCCAAGAATTGCGGGCAGCAGAAGACCCAGAATTTGAAACTTTCTATACCAAAAATATTTTGCTGAACGAGGGTATCCGCGCATGGATGGCTCCTCAAGATCAGCCACATCAGAACTTTATATTCCCTGAGGAGGTATTACCCCGTGGTAACGCTCTCTAATAACTCAATGGTGGTAGGTGGTCGCGACCAGGAATCTACCGGCTTTGCTTGGTGGTCTGGTAACGCCCGTCTCATTAATTTATCTGGTAAACTACTGGGTGCTCACGTTGCCCATGCTGGTTTAATCGTATTCTGGGCAGGAGCAATGACTTTATTTGAAGTTGCTCACTTTGTCCCTGAAAAACCCTTGTTTGAACAAGGCTTTATTCTTATTCCTCACCTAGCTACCCTCGGATGGGGAGTAGGTCCTGGTGGTGAAATTATTGACACCTTCCCTTACTTTGTAGTTGGTGTATTACACCTAATTTCTTCTGCAGTACTAGGTGTGGGTGGACTTTATCACGCTCTCCGTGGTCCTGAAACCTTAGAAGAGTACTCCTCTTTCTTTGGTTACGACTGGAAAGATAAGAACAAGATGACCAACATCATCGGTTTCCACCTCATTATTTTAGGGTGTGGTGCTTTGTTGTTGGTACTCAAAGCTATGTTCTTTGGTGGCGTGTATGACACCTGGGCACCTGGTGGTGGTGATGTACGTATAATTACTAACCCCACATTGAACCCTGCTGTGATTTTCGGTTACGTGCTGAAGTCTCCTCTGGGAGGAAGCGGCTGGTTAATCGGTGTAGATAATATGGAAGATATTATCGGCGGTCACATCTGGGTAGGATTGATCTGTATTGCTGGTGGTATTTGGCACATTTTAACCAAACCTTTTGCTTGGGCACGTCGTGCTTTAGTTTGGTCTGGTGAAGCTTACCTATCTTACAGCTTGGCAGCTTTAGCTCTGATGGGATTGACTGCTGCTTGTTTTGTATGGTTCAACAACACTGCTTATCCCAGTGAATTTTATGGACCTACCAACGCTGAAGCATCCCAGTCTCAGTCTTTTATTTTCTTGGTTCGTGACCAAAAATTAGGAGCTAATATTGCTTCCGCACAAGGTCCTACTGGTTTAGGTAAATACCTGATGCGTTCCCCCTCTGGTGAAATCATCTTTGGTGGTGAAACCATGCGTTTCTGGGATTTCCGTGGTCCTTGGTTGGAGCCATTGCGTGGTCCTAATGGTCTTGACTTAGATAAAGTTCGTAACGATGTGCAACCTTGGCAGATTCGTCGTGCATCTGAGTACATGACCCACGCGCCCAACGCTTCCATCAATTCTGTGGGTGGAGTTATCACTGAACCTAACTCCTTTAACTTTGTTAACATTCGTCAGTGGTTGGCTGCTTCTCACTTCGTCTTAGGTTTCTTCTTCCTAATCGGTCACTGGTGGCATGCTGGTCGTGCTCGGGCAGCCGTCGCTGGTTTTGAGAAGGGTCTTGATCGTGAGAATGAGCCAGTAATGGCTATGCCTGACCTCGACTAAGATTTAATTTTTCATCGCTGAAAATCACTAACCCCTGTACTTAATATGGGGGTTTTTTCTATGATAATTAGGAAGAGCATACGAACGCAGAAATTCAGAATATGGGTAAATGCCTAATGCTTTACAAATTATAATTTGTCAGGCTCTACCGCCTTAAACAAGAATTAGGGCCTCAAAGAAAAAGTTCCTAGGTTTGAGCCTTCGAACTAAATTTGTTTCAAAAACTTGGCTATGTTAGTTTTCAAGTTAAGTTGACCCAATATGCATTACTTAATCCCTACGAAAAATTGTGATGTTTCCGAATAATTTGAATTCGTATATTTTTCCTCAAAGAGGATCGCAACGAATTTCTACCATAAAGCCATCTGGGTCGTAAAAGTATACACCTCTACCAGTAGGACGGGAAACTGGTCCGTGAGCAATTTCAATTTGGTTTTTGCGGATGACCTCGACTGCTTGATCAAATAATTCTGGTGCAATGTCAAAAGCTAAATGGTAAGCTCTGGTGAATGCCCTATGAGGGTCTGGATCTGGAGGAGATAATTCTGGCTCTCCAAATAAATCTAGAATTATTCCGTCTGGAGTGATGAAATTGGCTACTTTGCCTTGTGCTACTAGTTCTACAAGGGTTTCCGGCACTTCATCACCTGTTAATTCATGTAGCCCCAAAATCTTACCGTAAAAATGGCGAGAAGTTTTCATATCCTTTACGTTCAAGGCAATATGATGTACTTTTAGCAACTGTCCAGGGGAGAGGGTCATACTGGGGATCGTACTATTTTCCATGAGTAAGTTACTATATTATTGTTAATGCTATTGGTATTACTTATGATTCTAAATTTAACAATCAGAAAACTTAACAAGAAATAAGAAAAAGCCTTTATATGCCTAGTGTGATTTGATTACTGAAATCCTTGTAAATACATCGGTAGTTCCAAAACCCTTTATAGGGAAGAGCAATTTGTAATTCACACCAGACGTTTTATATATTTATCTATCTTTTGAGGATAGATTTGGTTGGTATTCTCAAAAGTTAGGTAATAATCTGAAATTATGCTAAAAAACTTGTTAAATATTTTGACAGTATAAATTTTAAGAACGAGACCAATAAGCTAGTTTTTAATTAGCAAAGCTATTTACTTGTTTAATTTTTGTGTAAGGTAATACCCCGATACTTCATTGCGACCCCATGAGTAGAACTTTCATGTTGTGAGCCAACCATGTCTTGAGTCTTGACATCATTATTTTGCTCAAATGTATCATCTTTTTTCCATAATAGTTTGGGAGTAAGAAGCAGCACCATCAGCAGCAGTAGTAACTGAATTTCCCATGGTGCTAAGACTAAACTGATAATTAAGCTAATAGCTGCTACTATACCTGCAAGTTGTCCGATTTCATCCTGACATCGCTTGCAAACATAACTACTAAATAAACCAGTACAAAGGGGTAATAGAAAAAATAGGCGTTGCATAATAGAGGGATTATTTCACGAAATTTTCAACGATTTATCAATGGTTTCAAACGCTAATTCATCCCGCATTTATACAACGCCAAAAAATAAAGGCATTTTTTCTCACTTCACAATTTTCGATGTATGAGTTTACAATTACAGGAAAAGTAACGTGAATACGGGGATGAGGCAAAAACCTTTATATGAACCGTTGAGTCAATTTCAGCTTTTCTTTAACACTTACAGGATCATACATTCTGAGTTAGGAAATCTTCCGTGGAGAATTAGCTAATGCTGCATCTATACAAGTATTTATGCTGACATAACTAATAAAACCCAGATGAAAGTTTCAGTTTCAGTTTGTAAAGTTTATTATATATTAGCTTATCACTATCTATTGAGATAATCAAAATGTTACAAGTTACTTTAGAACCTTTTATTAACCTGAAATCTATAGATAATCATGGTTACCGGTAGTAAATCAGGTCATATTTGACTGATTTAATTCCCCAGATGGTTTTTATTCAACATCACCGATGCTAAATATTTCTCAATTATTATCAACAGAACTTAATCTTAAGCCCTTTCAAGTAAAAAATGCCCTGGAATTATTTGCAGAGGGTGCAACAATTCCCTTCATTGCTCGTTACCGTAAAGAGCGTACTGGGGAAATGAATGAAGTACAATTGCGAGATTTAACAGATAGACATAATTACTTAACAGAATTACAAGAAAGAAAGAAGGTAATTATCAAAGCGATCGCAGAACAAGGTAAACTAACAGATGAGTTACACAATAAAATTCAATACTGTTTGCAAAAAACAGAATTGGAGGATTTGTATTTACCTTACCGTCCCAAGCGTCGGACCCGTGCTACCATTGCCAGAGAAAAGGGGCTAGAACATTTCGCTGAGTTAATTAAGTCTGTAAATGTTAAAAATGGTGAGTCATTATCTTTAGAAGCAGAAGCCAGTAAGTATGTTTCGCAAGAGAAGGGTGTGAAAACGGTAGAGGATGCTTTAAAGTGTGCTGCGGATATTTTGGCGGAAGAGGTGGCAGAGAAAGCGGAATTAAGAGTATATTTAAGAGAATACTTGCTAAGAGAAGGGATATTTGTTTCCCGTATCAAAGATGATTATCCCGAAGGTACAACTAAGTTTGAAATCTACCGCGATTATGAAAACAAAGTCAGAAATATTGCACCCCACAATCTATTAGCTTTGTGTCGGGGTGAGAAAGAAGGAATATTGAGTTTTGAAATCGCGTTTGATGAGGACGTGGTACTTTCATATCTAAAATCAAAAGAAATTCGTACTAAACAGCGTCCTATTCGTAGTTTTTATCAGGAAATGCTGAAAGATGCATTTTATCGCTTGATGAAGAACTCTTTGATGACAGAGGTAATTTCTGAGAAAAAGTTATATGCAGATATAGAGTCAATCAAAACATTCGAGGCTAATTTACGGGAATTATTACTATCTGCACCTGCTGGGATGAAGCCCACAATGGCAATTGATCCTGGTTTCCGTACAGGTTGTAAGGTATCTATATTAGACGAAACCGGAAAATTTTTAGAATATCAAGCCATATTTCCCCATTCTGGTAACGAGCAACGGGTGAAAGCCGTGAAAAGTCTCACTAGTCTAATAGAAAAGTACAATATTCAATTAATTGCGATCGGTAATGGTACGGCTTCCCGAGAGACAGACGAATTTGTGGGGGGAGTTATCAAAGCAATAAATTCAAAGCCGATAAAAGTAATTGTTAATGAATCCGGTGCATCTATTTATTCTGCCAGTAAAGTTGCTGCTCAAGAATTTCCTGATTTAGATCTTACCGTGCGTGGTGCGATTAGTATTGGTAGACGTTTACAAGACCCTTTGGCTGAATTGGTGAAAATTGATCCTAAATCCATCGGTGTCGGACAATACCAGCACGACGTAGATCAAAAATTGCTGAGAAAAAAGTTAGACGAAACCGTGGAGATTTGTGTTAACTATGTGGGGGTAGATTTAAACACCGCTTCTAAAGAGCTATTAACCTTCATCTCTGGAATTACAGCTAGTGTTGCTAATAATATTGTCCAATATCGCAACGAAAATGGGGCATTTAAAAATCGGAAACAACTGTTAAAAGTGCCTAAATTAGGTCCCAAAGCCTTTGAATTAGCGGCAGGATTCTTGCGTATTCGTGGTGGTGATAACCCCTTAGATAATACCGCAGTCCATCCGGAAAGTTATGGAATTGTAAAAGCGATCGCTTCTGATTTGCAAGTTCCCTTAACTCAAATTACAGCAAGTGCTCCCAAGCTGAAAAATATTAATTTGAAAAAATATGTCACCGATACCGTAGGGGAACCAACATTAAAGGATATTTTCGGCGAGTTAGAAAAGCCAGGAAGGGATCCCAGGGCTGAGTTTAAGTATGCCACATTCCAAAAGGGAATTAAGGAAATTTCCGACTTAAAGGAAGGGTTGGTATTAGAAGGTATTGTGACAAATGTAGCTAACTTTGGTGCGTTTGTGGATATTGGCGTACATCAGGATGGTTTGGTGCATATATCTCAACTGGCGGATAGATTTGTCTCCGATCCCAAGAATATTGTGAAAGTAGGACACGTAGTGAAGGTAAAGGTGATGGAAGTGAATCAGAAGTTAAAGAGGATTGGTTTGTCGATGAAAGCAGTAAAGCAGTAAGATTTAAGCTCAAATCGGTTGATAGAAAATCCATTGCGAGGGGAACACTTAAAACAAATACATTTATACGGAATCTACCAAGAAGCTCTTGGGGGAAGACAAGTGGAACAATTCAAACCGAGAGCATAAAATACATTAAAATGTTAATCATCAAAGTAGCGAGATATCGGTTTATGAAGAACCTGTTGGAGCTTACTTTCGCTTTAATTTTAAACTGAAGTTACCCTTTGACAAAACACTAAAGAGATGCAAATTGAGACTTACAGAGATTTAAAGTCCAAGCTTACTGGGTACAAATCATGCTAATTTCGAGTAAATCTATTGCTCTTTCTTGTATCGCTGTAGGCTGAGTAATCTTCTCAAAAACGAAGGATTTACTACCAATTGTTGTAGCAATTCTATTTTTAACAATTGTAGCTAAATCATCCAATAAAGTTTGGAAGCTATGAACGGGCAAATTCTCGGAGGTACGCTTTTTGTTCGCTTTATTTTTGGCTTTTTCGCTCTTTTTGGCAGGAGATACAACAGACTCTTTTCTCGTTGCTGCTGCTTCCCAATCATCTTCATCAAAAAGTATTGGAGCTAAAAGTTATCGCATACGCCATTATAGATAATAATAAGACAACATACATAGATATGGGCTTTTACACGTTCGGCTGTATAATGGTAAACTGGACGAACTTTTAAACCCACATTCCGCAGGTTAGTTAGCAACGCCTTTTCCTAGTTGGGATTGTGCCTGGGTATATTTTTTGGTCAGACGTTTTTCCAGTTGTTTTAAGTCAGATTTTTTACGAGCTTCACTTTCTATCACTAGCCACCGTTGTCGCACACCACCATAATCATTACAACAGCGGGTAATACGATATCTTGGGATTTTACTTGGTACAAATACATCAATACTGTTCTTTTCTAATAGTTCTTTTGCAGCAGTTAGGGTTGCAGGAACTCGAGAGACCCATCTTCATGAGACTATGATCTGCAAATTGTCTTCAGTGAAAAGGGCTGCATCCGCAATAAATAAAGCATCAATTTCCCATTGTTTGTGTAAATCTGCCATAAGTGTTCCAAACATGGCAGAATCGACTTCATTACCATCTGCAACTCTTAAATATAAAGGAATATCTCCATCACCACTCCACATCAAGTCAAGGATAAATTGTTTCAAATCTGGTCGGTCGTCTCTAGAATAACCATATGTAATTGTAATGAATGCTGATTGTGCTGATGCTTCATCATCAGTAACAGTTCCATAATCCCCATGTACATGAAATCAACTTGAATCGAAGTGGAAGCTGTCCATTTTCACTCCAAATCTATCTGCTGCTGATAGTGGGACTCGGATAAAAATTTCCTTTAATCCTGCATCATATAGTTTGTCTAACACTCTGCCCAAGGGTTCATGGTTCAAATGTTCTGGTTGTATTCCCTCTGCCAATAAATGTTCCGTTGCAATACCTTAAAAGAATTTCTCAAATAAATATAGTGGTGCACTGATAAAGCCTAAGCCATTGAGAATCATTGCTTTGACCACTTGGCCTGCGCTGATTATTTATTGATGAAATGAGTTTGGTTGAAGAAATCAACCAAACTCATTTCATCAATAATGCCTGCCACTATGCCTAAGTGCTCGATATCTTGTACTTTGATTTGTGATTCTGAAAAACTCATATTTCAAAAATACAACATTTTGCGTTCGCACCTGCGGAATGTGGGTTTAAATCAACAGTGTTATAACTACGGAAAGCTTGTTCTACTTGTGAGAGATTTTTATCGGCTTTTACCGTATCCGTAGCAGATAAAGTTTCTTCATCCAAAGATGTACGAATTATAATATATAAAGCATCCAATACTGCTTGTGCATCAATTTTTGACTGATTTCTCTGATATGAAAAACTGTTCTCTTGTATCTCAATAAATTTACCTACTCTTAGAGGATGTTTTAAAAGGTGGGAGGTATCATAAAAAAGCTCACAAGGCATATGCTGAGAATTATAGAAAACAGCACCCCGTGATCAAATGACTAAGAATTATCCTAGCAATTTAACCTGGGAACAGTGGGAGTTAATCGCAGAGATGTTTCCAGAGGCAAAAGCAGGTGGTTCTCGACATACAACATCTATGTACCCAGTAGTAAACGCGATTTTATACTTACTGTGTCAAAGATGTACATGGCGGGCATTACCAGGAGACTTACCACCTTGGTCTACAGTCTATGGCTATTTGAGAAGATGGCGCAAAGACGGTACTTGGCTTGAGGTTCATGACAAACTATATCAATGGGTTCGGGTAGCAGCTAGTCGAGAAGCAAGTCCTTGGAAAGCAGCCTTTGATAGCCAATCAGTTGAAACCGGAACCATGATTTGTACGGATGTTGCTTTCGACGCAGGAAAACAAATACATGGACGTAAGGGATTTATTACGGTTGACTTGTTAGGGCTAGTTTTGCCAGTCTTGGTTACTTCTGCAAGTGTGCCAGAAGGTGCACGTTTAGCCGCTGCACCTTCTGGCAGGTTGATCAGATGAAAGATAAAGTTAAAAGACTGCACACTATCTGGATGGATGGAGGATATCGGGGGGAAGATTTTGCCCACTGGATAATCGATGTTTTTCGTTGGATTGTGGAAGTGGTTCTCAGACCCTTAGAAAAGAAGGGTTTTACCCTTTTACCAAAACCTTGGGTTGTAGAACGAACTTTCGGGTGGCTCAATTGGTGTAGAAGATTAAGGTGATTTCTAAGAAATAATTTACCAATGAAAGTAAGATGTAATGTTGATGAGTAAAAAAAACAGGGGCAAGTATTTTGGAGTATGCTAGACCCAGCAGAGAAACCTAAATCATTAACAAGATCACAAACAAATAGAAGACTTGCGGTTGGCAGCATCGAAAATGAATGGAGTAGAACCTCGGGGCTTTCAACCTCAGATGACGTTGAAATATTGCCAAGGTAGACCAAGGTTAGCACAAACAGTATTCCCTTGGGGTAGAGAACATATAGAGTTAGGGTTAGCGCAAAAAAGAACAGGGATAATCTGTGTGGGATTACAATCAGCCTTTAGCACAGCAAAGCGTTGCCAGGAGAAACAACCTCTTCTGTTCTGGCATTATCCCTGGGACAAATTGCACAATCTGATTCTCAACAAGACCCAACATTTACAACTTCCTTAGCCTATACCCGGTTAACAGCAACATCTGCACTAGAAAAACTCAAGGAACAGGGATTTAGCCAGGAGCAATTGCCTTGCGCCAGTACAATGGCACAAGTATTGAATCGAATGGGCTATGGTCTTCGTAAAGTAGTAAAAGCCAAACCTCAAAAAAAATTGCACCAACGGATGATATCTTTAATAACATCAAATAATTTCAGCCGCAATCAACAAACAAGCCTCAAAGTCAAACCACTAAGCATGGATTGCAAAGCTACCGTTAATATCGGGGCTTATTCTCGTGGTGGAAAAACCAGAGGAGACAATCAAGCTGAGGATCATGATATGGGATTCACAGAAAAATATACTCCCTGTGGGATTATTGATGAAGATAGTGGGCAATTATTCTATATTAACTTTGGTAGTTCAGTTCTTATAACACCAGGGATTTTATTATTGATACTCTAATTCAATGGTGGAAGACAATGACACCAGAACAAAAGCAGGATAACGAACTGATACAAATTAAAGTTGATAATAGTCCGGAAAGTAGTGGAGTAAGAACTCAATTTAAAAAAAGGATGGTTGAGTTTGTTAATCTCCTAGATATAGCAATTCAATTGCTTTACTATGCTCCTTACCATAGTAAATACAATCCCATAGAGGGTTGTTGGGGTATTCTTGACCAGCATTGGAATCGGGGGGGGCGAAGCTTGTTGATGTTGAAGTCATGCTTTCCTGGGCTTGGAGTATGACTTGGAAAGGCTTATATCCTATCTTGAGTTTAAGTAAAACTGTTTACCAAAAAGGGATTTCTCGAACAAAGAAAGCTATGAAACAAGTTGAGTCTAGATTACAGCGAAATCCACTGTTGCCCAAATGGGATATCTTGATTCAACCGCTTGAGCTGATAATTTATTTTTCAAAAATCACCTTAGTAAGGACTATGAAAGGCTACCTGAAACTTCTGAGACTTTAATCTATATTGGAATGATACGTATCATGGTCAGGCTACTTGCATGATTTGTAACTCACTTCGACTTTTAAAACATCCTCTTACACCAATATTATCCTCGCCTTTTAGTGGAAGAACTTTTCTCTAAGTTGCTGCAACAATTCTATCTAATTCCTTTTCTGTTGCTTGTAATAATTATTCTCTATTTTTATTTATTTTTGCTGCCAATAAAGATTGTAGACAAGCTATTAGTCTTTCCCCTGGATAATCTTCGCTTTTAATTGATGCTAAATTTCGTTCATCAAACAGAGCTAATTGAATAGCTGATTGTTCTACTAATTTCTTGATTTGAGGCGCTCGTTCTTAAAGCGGTAATCCAGTCTAAACCTTCTTTATCTTTTAAGTTTTCTCGAATCCTTGCTTGAGTAATCATTCCACGGTCTCGGACCCAGAGTACTCTCTTAATACGAAATCTCGAGGGAACCTTATCTATTTGATTAGTAAATGTCTTTGCCTCCGATGTATTTCCCTCAAATACTTATACTGCGATTGGAGAAATTTTATCATTACATAAGAGCCCAAATACTATTTGTAATTTACCACGTTTTCTCTCACGGTTATAACCATATTTTGCTAACGGACAAGCTTTTCCTTCTAAATATGTAGAACTAACGTCATATAGAACCAAACATCTTTCCTTGAGGTGAAGTTTGGCAAGATGATTTTCAATTTATCCTTGGGGTTACAATAAAAAATACATCGGCAAATATAATTGTTCGTCATCCGCTCTTTATAATCCTAAAACTTCCCCGAAACTGGATAAAAAAGTTTCTCTATCTAGCCCTATTACTGTTGCTAATTTAGAATATTATTTGAGAATACGTCCCAGTATCATAGCCTCAATTCTTATTATTATGCTGTTTTAACTATCAATTAAGGTATGTCATTATAATTTGATTCTGCTTGATAGTGTTGCCGCCAAATGAGCATGAAGACGGCTACGAATGATTTTAAATATTTATTATAAATATTCGACTGCTTTACTTCCTTTAAGCAAACTGTTTAAATCATCTACCGTTTCAGAAGGCAGTTTTTAAAGATTAGCAAGGGTAAGTTTACGAACTTTTCCATCCTCACGGTATGACTCGCGAAGCAGAACGGCTGGGGGAGAGGTGGGGGAGAGTTTCTGTTAGGAATACCTTCTATATACATGACTAGAACTATCTCATATTTATCCCCTCAAAATATTAAGGAAATTTTTACTTACATGGATACCATTCTTTTGTCTAAAAACCCTCAAGCTTTGGAAGGTTAAAACTTAAAGGTCTGTTTAGTACATATGCTCCGGGGTAACTTCAGTGTAATGAACGGATTGAGGATCACTGGAGTTTAGACTAAATAAATCACAACAAAGAAAAAAAGCGTTGCATAAGTGCGGGATGATTTCACTAAATTCTCAAGGATTTATCAATGGTTTCAAACCCTAATTCATCCCGCACTTATGCAACGCCACAAATTCAAACTCAATGAAGCTTCTACCTGGAGTTCTCCCACTCAAAGTTTGGAAGTGAATCATGCAAAACTGGGACGGGTCAAAGTTAGCTTGTGGTCAAATTTCCACTTTCGTAAAACCACTAGGTCGTCAATGTCTATCATTAGGGTTGAGGGTCTAGATGAGCAAGGCAATTTGAGGGTATAAAAACCTTTATGGTTGGGTTGGATAGGAGAACAAATGCCTCCCCTTGAAGAAGTTTGCCAACTTTATTTGTGTCGCTTTAGCGTTGAGCATTGGGATCGTTTTTTCAAGCAACGGTTACACTGGATACTCCCTAAGTTCAGTACCCTTAAGCAATGTGACCGTTGGAGTGATCTAATGCCAATGATGACTTGGGAATTGTGGTTAGCTCCTGATATCATCACAGATAACCCTTTACCTTGGCAATAATTATTATCATTAGAGAAAATAACTCTTGGAAGGGTTGCTCAGGTTATGGGGAGCATTTTAGCTGTGATTGTTACTCTGTTACTCCTACCAGTCCCCCTAAACCTCGCGGAAAATCCCCTGGCTCGAAAAGCGGATAACCACGACAGCGTAGAACTCTCTATCCAACAGTTAAAAAAACTACAACCAAGTCTCCTAACGAGCCTGCTAAATCTGCTTAATATCAAAAATTTTTCTGTTTAAAGCTTGTGTCATATCAACTCAGGCTTGCTGGGTCTTTTCTGACTGCTTAGTCTAAACTCCAAGAATCAACCTCAATGGAGAAAATCTGGTGAATGAGATATTTTTCGGTGGATGAAGGTTCATTGGGTTGGTGATTTCACAAAATCCGATAATATTCGACTAGATGAAGATGTTATGAAAGTAAACTGGGGTTGGTATGATACCAAAGCCAAGAAGCTAGATAGTCCTAAGTTGATGGCTAAATGGGGAGATATTAAAATTTTGAGGGCAGAATTAGAAAAAGTATTTAACTAGCTTGTGGTTCTCTAAAATTATAAGAAATTAACTACTTTCACCGTATAAACTGTCATTCAAGACTAATTATATTTTTAGCAGGCAAGTAATTAGTTCGTGAATGATTTCTATCGCTAATTCAATTTTGGCTTGATATTTATCTGATTCTTTCAGAGCCTCTCATGGTTTAAATTAAGAGCGGGGAATAATACGATCGCCATCTCTGAGATTTAGTAAACCAGACACAACTATTCGCTCTCCTGCTTGTAAACCTCCTAAAATTTGATAATAATTGCCTTTAATATTACCTAATTTAACTCTTCTTTGACTAGCAATTAATTTAGATTTTTGTGATATATTCGTTCTCGTTTCTACAACATATACAAAATTATCATTAGCTACACGGAATATTGCTGCGGTAGGGACTAAAACTCCTGGTCTTTGGTTGAAAATAACCCTGGCACGAACTAATTCATT
This sequence comes from Richelia intracellularis, assembly GCA_000613065.1. Lineage (GTDB taxonomy): Bacteria > Cyanobacteriota > Cyanobacteriia > Cyanobacteriales > Nostocaceae > Richelia > Richelia intracellularis_B. The sequence continues at coordinate 18,127 of CBZS010000494.1, forward strand.
TGTATCTGCCTCAGATTTAGTATTTTTTAATAGAGCCTTAACTATAA
>CBZS010000495.1 GCA_000613065.1 Richelia intracellularis
GGCTCGATTAGATTTTTGCCAATTACTACGTTTCAAAGATTGCTCTAGGTTTAAAGCATTAAGAGCTATTCGCCGCAGAAGTGCTAAGTTTTGTGGAGCATGACCAGTACGGACACCACAAGCATCTTCAGAAATAGTGACATCTAAAGTTCAATGCAACCCATTTTCCACACGCCAATGAAGACGAATCAATTGTCCTAAGTTACGAGCATCACAATTTAAACGGGTGCAACTCTTTTAGTAAGACGGGGAGTGGAACTTAGAAAGGTATTGGAAGAGGTGGAGGAATAGTAGAACAATGAGCTTTGAGAACTTGCTTCATCAAAGGAATACCACTAGAGTACAAAGCCAGGTGATTGCGTTTATGTTCTTGTTGTAGATGAAACTGCCAATACTTATCCCAATCGACACTGATGTATAAATAACCCAGGGGTCAAACAGCCTCAGCACCCCTCATGCTCCATCTAGCCCTAGTGATATCCATCCTGTCTATTATCAGGTGGCGACAAGCAGCCTCAATCACCCCCCTAGGGATGGGGAATCCAGCTTTTAAGTAATCGTCATATTTAAGGTATTTGGCATTGTTAAGTAAATATCTAGCACAGGTATCCACGGGTTTACGTTCTTGGGGGGTGAGTTTGGGTAAAGTGGGACTCCGGCGCATACCTGGGGCAACTGAACTTGATTTACCTTCAAGGATAAGCTGTAAACGTTTGCTCTCCCTACCTTCTGCCTGTGTTGAAGTCTGATAATAAAAGACAAATGCAGCTTTCCATAAATACTCAATCACATGGATAATATCCCTGTTTTAGTCCATGAGAATATTGCTGTGCTGGTAGATTAAACTCCCCATCCAAAGGAAATAGCGTATTTATTTTTCTTCCTCCATAACCAATTCTATTGGCCATTACTGTGCCAAATAATGTGGTCAATAGATCATTATTGGGGGGTAATAAATATTATTAATAGCCCACAAATCAGAAATAATGATTATCTGATAAGATTAATTTGACATGAATTTATGTATATAAATCACAGCTTGCAGCTATTAAAATATTGAATTTTATGTGTTTTTCATATAAAATCCTTCTGTTCCAAAGTATTATGAGTTTGGTCAGTTCCCGAATAGTACTCTTGAAATACGTTTCTTTTGTCGATTTGCCAGTCTGTGACAGTTCAGGTAGGAAATATGGCTCAGAAACAGGTGAAATTTAAAATATAAAACTTGTGCATCTACACAACCTGTAAAGGTTGTGTAGATGCACCCTTAAAATTGACTTACAGCCCTAAACCCCGTAACATACCATCTATGCGATTAGCACTATCAGCCTTACCCTGGCTTTGATATAAAGAACGGGCTTTTCTGAATTGAGTAATTGCCTCTTGACGACGACCTCGTTTTTTCAATTCTGCACCCATCAACTCGTATGCACGGGCATTTTTAGGGTCAATCTCCAGTAATGTTTGATATGCCCACCGAACTGCTCCATAATTCCCTAAGCGAGACTGAGTTACCATCAAACCTAAATAAGCATTCTTATTATTCCTATTGAGTTGAATTGCTTTGCGATAGGCTTCCTTAGCAGCTTTAATGTTTCCTAAGTTGCCATGAACATAAGCCACGGCATAATAATAATCACTACTATTTTGATTCAGAGCGATCGCTCGCTGATAAGATATGAGTGCGCTGCGGAAATCTCCTTTTTGTGCCTGTAGGAAACCAATCCCGGCAGGAATAGTATGATTTTTTGCCTCTAAGGTAGCAGCCCTTTGATAAAGAGCGATAGCTCTGTCATAATCCCCGGAATTTACGAGTCTTCGTCCTTGATTTAGTAAGTTAACGACCTCTGGACTACTCTTTTGTGCAATTAACATTTGCGCCTGAGCCACTGAAGGCATGGCTACAGCAATGCTTCCTACTAAAAGAACACTAACTATCGAAGATACCTGTCTATACACAGCAAGTTACCTGAATGCTTTTGCAACTATTTTTCTAATTTGTGGGAATTGCTTGTCTATTAAAACAAAAATATTCTTTTTTGCATACTATATGAGTTTACATAATATAAAAAATTCACAATAAATTAATCAACCATATTTTATTTGGGTGCGATTCTTTTGGTAGTAGGCAGTGTGATATAAGAATAATAAATGAAAAGTCAACCAGAGTAGTGTTGACAGCCAAAAATGTACTTGATGGAATTGGCTTGTAAAAAGTGAAAAAACAGGAACAGTTCCACACCCTATGCAAGGGTCAACATCAAATCAAGGTATGTTTTGGTCATAAGCACGAGAACTATTTGAACAGATAGTTAGTTGGTTACACTCAGACAGCATTTGTGGGTTAGAACACTCCCAGATAGAGAGTAAGTTACTTGAGAATGGATACGAACTATTGAGACGATTATTACAAATAAAGATATTTTGATAAACGCAGTCAAGATGAAATATAGGGAGAGTGTGCAGGCACAGACTCAGGAAACAGAACAGACAAGAAAAAATTGTCGCGGAAATTGACCACATTATTTGGCACAGTAATCGCTAATAGAATCGGTTATAGAGGAAGAAAGATAAATACGCTATTTCCTTTGGATGGGGAGTTTAATCTACCAGCACAGCAATATTCTCATGGACTAAGACAGGGATATTATCCATGTGATTGAGTATTTCTGGAAAGCTGCATTTGTCTTTGATTATCAGACTTCAACACAGGCAGAAGCTAGGGAGAGCAAACGTTTACAGCTTATCCTTGAAGCTAAATCAAGTTCAGTTGCTCCAGGTATGCCCTGGAGTGCGACTTTACCCAAACTCACCTCTCAAGAACTTAAACCCGTGGATACCTATACCCGTGCAAGATATTTACTTAACAATGCCAAATACCTCAAATATGACGATTACTTAAAAGCTGGATGCCCCATCGCCACCGGGGTGATTGAAGGTGCTTGTCGCCACCTGATTCAAGACAAGATCGAATCACTGGGGCTAGATGGAGCATGAGGGGTGCTCAGGCTGTTTTACCCCTGGTTTCTTTATGCATCAGTGGCGATTGGGATGAGTATTCGCAGTTTAATCTAGAACAATAACATAAATGCAACGCCAAACGCAATCACCTGGCTTTGTACTCTAAGGAGTGGTATTCCTTTAATGAAGCAAGTTCTCAAAGCTCGTTGTTCTAGGACCCCTCCACCTCTTCCAATACCAGTCTAAGTTCTACTCCCCGTCTTACTAAAAGAGTCGCACCCATCTCATTTCTGAGACAACAACAAATTCTTAGAATCGTGAGAGTTTTTATTCTATATTGTTACGTGCCTATCTGGACTTTATGAAGAATATCAGTGAAATAAGCTAAAGTACTTATTTAGCAGTGCTTCCACTTAAATTGGTATTTTCTTATTGACTCTCGAATTTCAGAGATTTAAAACAGTCCAAGTTTTAGCCGTTTAAAGTATATGTCGAATTTGGAAGTAGCATTACTACTTGGATAGGAGTAGAGAACCATTGGGTAGTGATACTAGATAGAACACAGTGTGAATTTGGCAATCAAATGCACAACGTTTTAATCTTGAGTATTGCCTATAAAGGAGTTGCGGTTCCATTCTTGTGGACATTTCTAACAAATCGCTCAAATAGTTACGCCCATCAACGCAAACCATTGTTACACCGCTTTCAAGGTATCTTCCCAAACCAGAACATTGCTTATGTAACCGCAGACAGAGAATTTATTGGGAAAGACTGGTTCAGTTACTTAGTTCAGAAATGGGCGTCGCATAATTGCGGGATAAATTAGCCTTTGAAACCATTGATAAATCCTTGAAAATTTAGTGAAATCATCCCGCACTTATGCAAGGCCCAGAAATCTATTCCTTTTTGTATTAGTATTCATGAGTGTGACCATTTGTATGATGTTAAACGTTTAGTTTCTCCTAAAGTGGTGTTCAGTAATTTACAAGTGGGAGAGATTTAAATTTTATCAAAACCTCGGCGTATCGCTGGTATTTGGCCATTTGTAGTTGGCACTCGTCTTGTTGATGGTAAATTTTTAGTCCTAATAACCTCCAGACAACCAAAAGAAACTTTAGTTTACTATGCCCAAAGATGGCAGATTGAAACATTGTTCGGTTGCTTAAAATACCGAGGTTTTAACCTTGAAGCTACTCATATTTATCGTCGAGACCGCCTTAGCAAGATCATTGCCTTATTCACTATCGCTCTTATTTGGTCATTGCATACTGGTCAATGGCAGTATTCGTTACAAAAATTACCTCTTAAAAAACATGGTCGTCCCCCCATTAGTCTTTTTCGCCAGGGTTTAGATTTTTTGCGTCGTGCCTTATTTTATTTAGATGCTCAACTTCAACTATTTCGCCAGTGTCAGAATTTTTTGTCCTGTACTTAGGTGCCTGCACACTCTCCCTCTATTTCATCTTGACTGCGTTGATCAAAATATCTTTGTTTCTAACAACCGTCTCAATAGTTCGTATCTATTATCAAGTAACTTACTTTCTATCCGGGAGTGTTCTAACCCACAAATGCTGTCTGAGAGCATGTTTAAAAAGGTGGGAGGCATCATAAAAAAGCTCACAAGGCATATGCTGAAAAGTATAGAAAACAGCACCCCGTGAGCAAATGACTAATAATTATCCTAGCGATTTAACGTGGGAAGAGTGGGAGTTAATCGCAGAGCTGTTCCCAGA
>CBZS010000496.1 GCA_000613065.1 Richelia intracellularis
AAAGGAAGTTCGCGCTCGGTTGCAATTCCTCCTAGATGTGGGTTTAGACTACCTCACCTTAGACCGTCCAGCAATGAGCCTTTCTGGGGGTGAGGCGCAGCGCATCCGTTTAGCCACTCAAATTGGTTCTGGGTTAACGGGAGTATTGTATGTGTTGGATGAGCCTAGCATTGGCTTACATCAACGGGATAACGGAAGATTGTTGCAAACCCTCACTAGGTTAAAAGACTTAGGTAACACCTTAATAGTGGTAGAGCATGATGAAGAAACCATCCGGGCTGCCGATTATGTTGTAGATATTGGTCCCCATGCCGGGGTACATGGGGGAAATATCGTGTCTGCGGGGGATTTACAGACTTTATTGGATGCCGAAACTTCCTTAACTGGTGCATACCTTTCAGGACGGAGAGCGATCGCTACTCCAGCAAAGAGGAGGGGAGGAAATGGTATCAATTTAATCATTGAGAATGCCCACCGTAATAACCTAAAAAATATTCATGTCAGTATTCCCTTAGGTAAACTTGTTACTGTTACTGGGGTGTCTGGTTCTGGTAAATCTACCCTAATAAATGAACTACTCTACCCAGTTTTACAACACCATTTACTGAAAAAAAGACCCTTACCCAAAGAAATAGATCGTATCCAAGGATTGGGTGCAGTAGATAAAGCGATCGTGATTGATCAATCTCCTATTGGTAGGACTCCCCGTTCTAATCCTGCTACATATACTGGAGTATTTGACGCAATTCGAGAAGTGTTTGCCCAAACCGTAGAAGCCAAAGCACGGGGTTACAAGCAGGGACAGTTTTCTTTTAATGTTAAAGGTGGACGTTGTGAAGCTTGTAGCGGCCAGGGTATGAATGTAATTGAAATGAACTTTTTACCCGATGTCTATGTCCAGTGTGAAGTGTGTAAAGGTGCTAGATATAACCGGGAAACTTTACAAGTTAAATATAAGGGTAAATCTATTTCAGATGTGCTGCATATGACTGTGGAAGAAGCTTTAGAATTTTGCCAAAATATTCCCAAAGCAGTGAAGAAGCTACAAACTCTGGTTGATGTGGGTTTGGGTTACGTTCAGTTAGGACAACCAGCAACTACCCTATCTGGTGGGGAAGCGCAGCGAGTTAAATTAGCTACAGAATTGTCCCGTCGTGCGACGGGGAAAACCCTATATTTGATTGATGAGCCTACTACTGGTTTATCTTTTTATGATGTACATAAATTATTAGATGTGTTGCAGAGATTAGTTGACAAGGGTAACTCTATTTTAGTGATAGAACACAACTTAGATGTGATTCGTTGTGCTGACTGGGTAATTGATTTGGGACCAGAAGGTGGGGATAAAGGTGGGGAAGTAATCGCTGTGGGTACACCGGAAGAGGTCGCAAAGAATACTAAATCATACACAGGTAAGTATTTAAAGCAGGTTTTGCAACAATATCCCGCAGGTCAGGTGGGGTAGAGATCTTACACTTGAAGAGCAATCATGCAAGTGCGGCAAAATTTTTCCACCCCACATGCGAACGCTCAAAATAAATGAGACAATAGTTCAAAATATATTTAGTGTTATATATTTAGCGTTCGCCATTGGGCATTGTAGCTTAATGAAAAAGTGGAAAAAACTTCATTTTTCCCTCCTAACTTTTACGTTTGCCTTCTTACTTTGTCTTTCCCCAACCTATGCCCAAGAAAAAATAGAAAATGACTGTACGCAAAAATTTACACCTAGTCAATGCCTGGGTAAATGGCAGCACATACTACCAGAACTACAAAAAGCACAGGTAGTTTATTTAGGAGAAACCCACGATAGTGAAACTGATCATCAAAATCAGTTACAAGTAATTCAACAACTGTATAAAGGTAATAGAAAAAACGGCGTTGCTGAATCAGGGGATGATTTCACTAAATTTTCAACGATTTCTCAATGGTTTCAAACCCTAATTCATCCCCTGATTCAGCAACGCCGAAAAAACTTCAGCCCACAAGAGCAGTCACCTCTGGTTATTGCTATGGAGATGTTCCAGCGTCCTTATCAAGATGTTGTCAATCAATATTTAGCTGGAAAGATTACAGAAGCAGAACTTGTAGAGAAAAGCGAATACAAGCAACGCTGGGGTTTCCCTTGGGAATATTATGCTCCCATTCTTCGGTTTGCCAAGGCAAAAAAATTACCAGTATTAGCTTTAAATACTCCAAGTGAAGTTACCCGTAAAGTTGCCCGCCAAGGTTTATCCAGCCTCACACCCTCAGAAAGAAAATTTATCCCTCCTCTTACCGAAATTCGTACCGAGAACCAAGAATATCGACAATTAGCCCTGGCAGCGTTCCAAAAACATCAAGCCGCAGGACATGGTAATAGTGCAAGCGCAGATCCCTTTTTTGCAGCCCAAGTAGTGTGGGATGAGACTATGGCAGAAGGTATTGCCAACTTTATCCGAGCCAATCCCAATTCTCAAGTAGTGGTACTAGCAGGACAGGGACATATTATTTATGGATATGGTATACCCAGTAGGGTTGCTCGTCGTCTCAGAGGTATCAAGCAACGCTCAGTTATACTTAGGGTACCATCAGTAAACACAAATCAGAAAGAACAAGCGAACGCTCCCAGTGCTGAGCCTCGCGCCATTGCTGATTTTATTTACCAAGGTAGTAAGTGATATAGTTAAGTCTTGGAAATCAATCTAGTTTCAAGGCTCAAGTTAAATCAATATTTGAGGTTGTACCTAGGCTGTTGATTTTGTGTGAATATTTCCGTGGGATACTACTTGTTTCTTGACTCTGGTAAGGTATATAGGGTTAGAGGCTTCAGCTCCAAATTGATACATAGTTTTGACACGATAGCTACACAAAATATGAACAAAAATCTGAAAATTATATTAAAGTACACAGCCTAAACAGCCTAGGTTCTAAATATTGTTGAAAGTGGCACAGTTGCCAGAGCTAATTTTCACCGAAAAGCTGGAAATTAGAATATGTCAGGCATTAAACCCACATTCGGCAGGTTAGTTAGCAAAGAAGATAATATTTACGACAGGAAGCACCAAAAAACTGTAGAATCCAGCACCGCTGTTCACTGAGGTTGGAAATCTGTTTCAAAGAAGCCAACGTTAATAAATGAATTGACATGAAACATTGAAACACCCAACCTAAAGTAGGAGTGGCAGTTGGTTTACCTAACTGATTTTGAATTGTTTGAGAGCCTGGTTTTACAGATTGGCGTAATGCCCTGTGACCTAAGCTGTAAACTAGCAAACACAAACCCATAACCATTCCCAAAGCCGCCACTATTTTCCTTGAATTTAGAAACACAGTGTAAGTAAAAAACAATGGGTCTTTGAGAAACCGAAAACCACGTTCTGTAGACTGCTGTGCCTTATATTCACGTAAAACATCTTCGTTGCTAAGTTTGTCGGCATCAAGAACATTGGTGGCAAGAATAAACCTGCCAGCCTCTTCTGTGGCAATGGTAATTGCAGTTTCTTTGGGTACAATTTCGGCTTGAATATGGGAAATTAGGGTAGGTTGAGAATCCTTGCGAGGTCTACCACGTCCCCGGTGTTGGCCATATTCAATAACTTCAATATTTGCAAGTTGATGAAATGGCAACTGAGTCTCAAGTAATTTGGCTGCGTTGAATGCATCTTCGCCACATGCAAATTCCTGTTGACACAATTTTCGTAGTTGGGATTGTGCCTGGGTATATTTTTTGGTCAGACGTTTGTTTTTCCAATTGTTTTAAGTCAGATTCTTTACGGGGTTCACTTTCTATCACTAGCCACCGTTGTCCCACACCACCAGAATCATTACAACAGGGGGCAATACGATATCCTGGGATTTTACTTGGTACAAATGCATCAATACTGTTCTTTTCTAATAGTTATTTTGCGGCAGTTAGGGTTCCAGGAACTCGAGATACCCATCTGAATGAGACTATCATCAGCAAATTGTCTTCAGTGTAAAGGGCTGCATCCGCAACAAATAAAGCATCAATTTGCCATTGTTTGTGGAAATCTGCCATAAGTGTGTGTTCCAAACATGGCAGAATCGACTTCATTACCATGTGCAACTCTTAAATATAAAGGAATATCTCCATCACCACTCCACATCAAGTCAAGGATAAATTGTTTCAAATCTGGTCGGTGGTCTCTAGAATAACCATATGTAATTGTAATTAATCCTGATTGTGCTGATGCTTCATCATCAGTACCAGTTCCATAATCCCCATGTACATGAAATCAACTTGAATCCAAGTGGAAGCTGTCCATTTTCACTCAAAATCTATCTGCTGCTGATAGTGCGACTCGGATAAAAATTTCCGTTAATCCTGGATCATATAGTTTGTCTAAGACTCTGCCCAAGGGTTCATCGTTCAAATGTTCTGGTTGTATTCCCTCTCCCAATAAATGTTCCGTTGCAATACCTGAAAAGAACTTCTCAAATAAATATAGTGGTGCACTGATAAAGCCTAAGGCATTGAGAATCATTGCTTTGACCACTTGGCCTGGGCTGATTATTTATTGGGAATGAGTTCCAAGCAGTTGGTTGAACACATCAACCAAACTCATTTCATCAATAATCCCTGCCACTATGCCTAAGTGAGCGATATCTTGTACTTTGATTTGTGGGCGTTGCATAAGTGCGGGATAAATTAGCGTTTGAAACCATTGATAAATCGTTGAAAATTTAGTGAAATCATCCCGAACTTATGCAACGCTGATTTGTGATTATGAAAAACTCATATTTCAAAAATACAACATTTTGCGATCGCACCTGCGGAATGTGGGTTAAATGTTAAGCTATCGAGGGAATCTGGGACGACGTAAGTAACAAGGGAATGTGTGAGTTTTATGCCAATGAATGTCTGCACCCAACTTGATCATTTGTATGGCAAAGTATTCTATTTTTAATTACTATATATTTTTTTTGTAAAAACATCAATTTTATCTAATTATCATAAAAAATATATGCAATCTAAATATGCCAAACTGGCAACATTAAATTATCTGATTTGTTATTTATTTATTACCGGGGTAATTTTCTGTATGTCTACATTTTAGCTACCACACTTCTGTAAATATCTGTAACTAGAATAATTAGAGGTCTTGTTAAGATTATTTTGTAGCCCTATTTTTATAAGATAATACTCAAATTTAAAAAAATATTTATAAACATCAGGGATTAATTGGGCTATATAGGAAAGCGTAAAAGTAATTTAATTTTTTATATCACCATCAACATATGATCGGTCAGTTACTAGCAGGACATTACAAAGTCCTTAAAGTTTTGGGTGAGGGAGGTTTTGGACAAACCTACATTGTGGAAGATATCCATCTTCCTGGTAAACCTAAGTGTGTACTAAAACATCTCAAGCCTACTAGTACCGACCTACAGGTTTTAGAAGCGGCAAGAAGATTATTTCGTAAAGAGGCAGAAACTTTACAACAGTTAGGGGATCACGAGCAGATACCCCGGTTGTTAGCATATTTTGAAGAAGAGCAGGAATTTTATTTAGTACAAGAATTTATCTATGGACATCCCCTAAGTAAAGAACTGCCTCCAGGGAAGAAATGGACTGAAACTCAAGTTGTCCAGATGTTGATTGAAGTATTAAAAATATTACAATTTGTTCATTCCCAGGGGGTAATTCACCGAGATATAAAACCTGATAATTTAATTAGAAATGCTTTAGATCATAGATTGGTATTGATTGACTTTGGCGCAATTAAACAAATACGTAGCCAAGCTGCAATGCTTACCAGAGGGGCAAGCCAAAGAATGTTGCTTCCTGCCTCTAGCAATCATAACTTAACGTTCGCGGTTGGAACTCCTGGTTATATGCCCTCCGAACACATCCGTAGGGTTCCCCGTCCCAGTAGTGATATTTATGCTGTGGGAATGATGGCGATTCAAGCTTTAACTGGAATTCATCCTCATAAACTTCAGGACGATCCCCACACAGGGGAAATTTTATGGCAACATTTAGCCTTTGCCAGTTCGGAGTTTGCTGGTATTCTCACCAAGATGACCCGTTACCATTTCAAGGATCGTTACCAAACAGCAACGGAAGCACTAGAAGCACTAGAACAGCTAGTGCAAACTTCTGAAATGGGTTTACCAATTCTTCAGCCAACCTTAGAAACAACTTCCCTACAGGAATTAACCCTAGAATGGGAACAAGATGAGGAAATTAAAATACGGAAAATTTTAGAACACCAGCACAGTAAAAATCCTGGGAGAATTCGTATTGGTAGAGACCCAGAACAGTGCGATATCGTTCTTTTAGATCCAACCATATCTGGATTGCATGTGGAAATTTTCTTTCATCCCCAAAAGCAAAAATTTTATTTACGAAATTTACGGCAACAAAATCCCCCCATATTAGATGGGCAATTACTTTTAGCAGGAGAAATGGCTTTGAGCGCTGGTAGTAATCTGCGTTTGGGACAGCAGGTATTCACCATTAGTGATATTACTTGTAAAGACTATCCTGTTGGATATACCCCAGTGGAGTATATAGGCGATGATGAAGTTGCATCCCAGCAACCAATGCTGAAGACAATGAGGTGGCAGCAACCGGCAAAACGGGTACAACAGATAACATCGATATCTGCTCCTCAAGAAAAACCCCTCCTAAATCACTTTCGTTTATACCACCTACTATTGCTCCTACGTTCTCCTTAAATAACCAAGTTATATTTAACTATCGGGGTAGGGATAGCTGGTTTTCTAACTACGATGGCCACCTTGCTGCTATTTAGAGAGCCAGAAAATCGAATTGTGGCTAAATCCGAGCAACATAATTATATTTCCTCCCAATATTGCCGTGAAGTAGCACCCACTCGTGGTCGAGAATCTGCTGAGTTGCATGTTCAACCCCAAAGAAATTCCCATGCTTTTCAAAATTTGAATAAGGGAGAAGTAGTTGTCTTCATGCAGATAGAAGGTGATTTTGTCAAGGTTAGATTGAATAATGGAACTCAAGGTTGGGTTGTATGGAATCAAATTAAACCTTGTACTATTTCCAGTAATAATTGACAACGCCAAAGAAATTTTTCAAACCTCTTGATCTTAACGTTACGTCACCCCTTATGTTGATGAATATCTGGAAAAACGAAACAAAGATATCATGTACAGCATTGGGGAATATTCTCGGATTGCTCAGCTTTCTAAGCGGTTACTACGCTATTATGATGAGATTGGTCTGTTTTAGCCCATACTAGTTGAGCAAACAAGTGGACATCGTTACTACAGCGCGAGTCAATTACCCGCACTTAACCGCATTCTTGCACTCAAAGAGTTGGGCTTGTCTTTGGATCAAATTCGGCGATTCATTCAAGACGATATACCCCTTGAAGAAATTCAGGGTATGTTATTGATGAAAAAAGCGGAGTTAGAACAACTGGTACTAGATGAGCTCACACGTATTCGCACAATTGAATCGCGCTTAAAGCAAATTAAACATCGAGCTACCTATGTACGTGATGTGGTGGTGAAGAAAGTCCCCCAAAAAAGGCTGATTGGGTTACGTAAGGTAATATCACAGGCTGAGTCAGCAGATGACTTATTCTGGTCTTTTATGAAAGCTCTTCCTGGGGAAGATGATGCTACCTATGGAGCTATGACGATTGTTCTCCATGAAGATGGAATAAGGGCGTTGCTG
>CBZS010000497.1 GCA_000613065.1 Richelia intracellularis
ATTTCCTTACCTCTTCGCTCCAAGCATAACCACAACTGAGGAGATTCTGTTAGTAGTGGAACAACTGACCAGTCAGAATTATCATATGTGACCACTGTACTGACAAACTGCTTGCCTTCTACAAACTCAATAGTGGACTTTAACCAAGTTTTCTCATCCACCCTAATAATCAGTCCTGCTTGACCCAATTTCTTTTGGTATTGTTCAACAATAACTTTAACTTTCCCCGTAAAATTACCTCTAACTTATTGATAGTAAAAGTGACCATTGTGACGGATATAACCACAATCAAACATGCACAAAAAAATCGTCTGGGCATTAGTTTTAAATATAATTCCTCATTATATTTAAAACCAATATAATGCCTCATTATTATACCCTTTAATTAACATAGTCAAACTCCTTCCTATAAAATGGGATATGAGATATTATGCTTACAATATAACTAGGTCACTTGATGACCTAGTTATATTTTATAGCAATATTTATGCTTATATTTTTGACAATAATTAATTTATTGATACAATCAAAAACATGAATAATTACTACTATATTGTCGATGTATTTGCCGAGAATAAGTATGCGGGTAATCAGCTAGCAGTATTTACTAATGCGGCTAATCTTGACACCCAGAGAATGCAGAGCATTGCGAGGGAAATCAATTACTCTGAAACCACATTTATTACTTCTTCGGAAGAAAATAATGGTGGTTATAAAGTCAGAATATTTACACCAAATCAGGAGATACCTTTTGCTGGACATCCGACTTTAGGTACAGCTTATATATTGCAGCAAACAATTATTCAACAACCTGTAGGAAAGGTAGTTTTAAATCTTGGTGTTGGTCAAATACCAGTGACAATTAATTACAATAGTGGCGCTCCAGAATGGTTGTGGATGAAACAAAATATGCCCATTTTTGGGAGCAAACTTTCAAGAGAAGCGATCGCTAAAGTTCTACGGTTAGATATAAATAATATAGATTCTCGTTTGCCAATCCAGGAAGTATCTACAGGATTGCCTTTTATCATTGTGCCCTTGAAAAATATATCTGCATTAAAGCAAATTGAACTTGATAAAGACAAGTATTATCAACTCATTGCTGACACAGAAGCAAAATGTATTCTTGCCTTTTGTCCAGAGACTTATTACCCAGAGAATAATTTAAACGTAAGGGTCTTTTGCTATTATGTAGGTATACCTGAAGATCCAGCAACAGGTAGTGCCAATGGCTGTTTAGCTGGTTATTTAGCTGAATATTCTTATTTTGGAGAGAAGATTGTAAATATTCGAGTAGAACAGGGTTATGAAATTGATAGACCTTCTTTACTGTTATTAAGAGCAGAAAAGAATGATAAGTGTATTGATGTGAATGTGGGAGGAAAGGTAATTTTAGTTGCTAAGGGAGAGTTTTTTTAGGAGGGGAGGAGTTGTTAGTTGACAGTCAAACTCGCGCGTTCCCGAACCAGTCCGTTGGGCTGCTGCGCCGACTTGTAGGAACTGGCGTTTGCGACTTGCGTCGTCGCCGGTTCGACGGGACGGAAACCGACACCACCGACTGGACTCACCGCAGTGGCTTACCGTGTCTCCATGCCTCCTACCCCACTTCCCTGCAAACAAATAACAAATCGCAAAATCTGTCAAATGTAACAGATTGCAAAGTATAATGAGATATATATAAACCGTTAAGAAATATTGAAGAGTAGTAGAATTACATGCGAGTAGCGATCGCGGGAGCAGGGCTAGCAGGGCTCTCCTGTGCCAAATATCTTACAGATGCAGGTCATACACCAATCGTCTTGGAACGTCGAGACGTACTCGGTGGGAAGGTAGCGGCATGGAAAGATGAGGATGGAGACTGGTATGAAACTGGTTTGCACATATTTTTTGGTGCGTATCCCAATATGTTGCAGTTATTCAAAGAATTAGACATTGAGGATCGGTTGCAGTGGAAAGAACATACCATGATCTTCAATCAGCCAAATGCACCGGGGACTTACAGCCGCTTTGATTTTCCCGACTTACCAGCTCCATTTAACGGAGTAGCGGCAATTTTACGTAATAATGATATGCTCACCTGGGCAGAAAAAATTAAGTTCGGTATTGGCTTATTACCGGCAATGATCCAGGGTCAGAAGTATGTGGAAGCCATGGATAAATATTCATGGTCCCAATGGATGGTAAAACAGAATATTCCTCCTAGGGTAGAGAAGGAAGTTTTTATTGCCATGTCCAAGGCTTTGAATTTTATTGGACCAGAGGAGATTTCTGCAACCATATTATTAACTGCCCTGAACCGCTTTTTACAAGAGAAAAACGGCTCGAAAATGGCTTTCCTAGATGGTTCTCCCACTGAACGCCTATGTCAACCCATGGTTGATTATATTACTGAGCGCGGTGGGGAAGTGCATTTAAATGCACCCTTGAAAGAGATTTTACTCAACCCAGATGGGACAGTAGAAGGGTTCCTGATGCGGGGATTGAATGGGGAGGCAGATTATGTGGAAAATGCTGATTTATACGTTTCCGCCATGCCCGTTGATCCATTGAAGGTAATGCTGCCTCAGACTTGGAAACAACAGGATTTTTTCCAAAAATTGGAAGGTTTGGAAGGTGTGCCTGTTATTAACGTCCATCTGTGGTTTGACCGTAAACTTACAGATATGGATCACCTACTATTTTCTAGATCGCCCTTACTCAGTGTATATGCTGACATGAGTAACACCTGTCGCGAATATGCCAATAGCGATCGCTCCATGTTGGAGTTAGTTTTAGCTCCTGCAAAAGATTGGATTTCTAAATCAGACGAAGAAATTGTTCAAGCAACCATAGCGGAATTAGAAAAACTTTTTCCCCAACATTTTGGTGGAAATGATACAGCGAAATTGCTGAAATATCACGTAGTTAAGACACCGCGTTCTGTTTATAAAGCAATACCAGGTCGCCAAGAATACCGCCCATCCCAAGAAACACCGATTAGTAACTTTTATTTGACTGGGGATTACACCATGCAACGCTACTTAGCGAGTATGGAAGGTGCCGTACTTTCTGGTAAGCTGACAGCACGGGCTATTACCAAAGCCCATCCGGAGGCAAACTCCTCTAATCTGCAAACGACAACTCTCCAGCCTGCAACGAATGCTGCAACTGCCTGAATCCCCCCCGTCCATGAAACCATCGGTATCTGTGGAAGAAGCCTACGAACTATGTCGTCAGCTCACAGCAAAATACGCTACAACTTTTTATCTAGGTACTTTGTTGATGAACCAGAGCAAGCGTCAAGCAATTTGGGCAATTTACGCCTGGTGTCGCCGTACCGATGAACTGGTAGATGGTCCTGGTGCTGATATTACCACCCCAGAAACATTAGAACGGTGGGAAAAGCACCTAGAATCCATTTTTGCCGAACAAGCAGAAGATAATTTTGATGTAGCTTTAGTGGATACCCTACAACGCTTTCCCATAGACATTCAACCCTTCCGGGATATGATTGCTGGTCAGCGTATGGATTTATACTGCAACCGTTACCAAACCTTTGATGAATTATATTTATACTGTTATCGCGTTGCTGGTACAGTAGGCTTGATGTCTACATCAGTGATGGGATTGGATCTAAGGCTTAACACATCACCTTGGAACCGCAAAGCTAATCCTTACCTACCCACAGAAGAAGCGAACGCTCTTGGTATTGCCAGTCAAATGACCAATATTTTACGGGATGTGGGGGAAGATGCGCGTCGGGGTCGGATTTATTTGCCTTTGGATGATTTAGCTCAATTTGATTATACGGAGCAAGATTTGTTACAAGGGGTAAACGATGAACGCTGGCGTAATTTGATGCGGTTTCAAATTGCCAGAACCCGCAAATTTTACAATCAAGCAGAAAAAGGTATCAGTTATTTATCTGCCGATGCCCGATTGCCGGTTTGGGCTGCATTGATGCACTATAGTCGCATATTAAACAGTATTGAGCGTAATAATTATGATGTATTTAATCAACGTGCCTACGTTCCCCAGTGGCAAAAATTACGTTCCTTGCCCATAGCTTGGTTGCGTTCACAAGTACTTTAACTCTCATAGAAACCCACACAGAGTATAGAGAAAATGCGATACTTCCAGAATTTATAAAGTCTGTCCAGAGGAAAATTTTTCAGCCTCATTGTAGACTTTGTCCACACCATCAAGGATGTAAGTAGGGTTTGGTGAAAAAAGAGAAAAAGTAGTTGCTGTGGGAATATCAGACCAGAGAAATATATTTAGATGCAAGAAAAAAGGAGAAAATAGCACAAAACCCATGCATAACAATACCAGTAACAATACTGGTGCTATTAGTACTTATGTACAGTAAATCAGAGCAAACTCAAATCTCAGCATCAAGGTTCCTTCTGCCATTTGAGGGGAAGTTGTCTTGTGAAAATAGGTGGGTAATGATGGCTGATTTGATACCCCGGCAAGAATTAGAAGATGAATATGCGAGCCTTTTCTCCGAAGAAATGGGGGCACCAGCAAAGTCATTTTGCATGGCATTAGGTGCATTAATAATCAAAGAGAAATTGGAGATAAGCGATAGGTAAACAGTAGAACAAATAAAAGACAACCCTTATCTACAGTAGTTTATAGGAATGTCATCTTATATTAATGAAGCACCATTTGATGCATCGATGCTAGTACATTTTCGTGAAAGAATCAGTGCCAATGTGGTGAATAAAGTCAATCAGATCATGGAAAAAAAATACAAGAGGCGACCTTTGAGGAAGCAGACGAAAAAAAGAAACACAAAAGGTTTTAGAACCAAAAAATCGAGGTAAATGAGGATGTTTTAAAAGTCGAAGTAAGTTACAAATCATGCAAGTCCCCTGACCATGATACGTATCATTGCAATATAGATTAAAGTCTCAGAAGTTTCAGGTAGCCTTTCATAGTCCTTACTTAATCTTCTACACCAATTGAGCCACCCGAAAGTTCGTTGTACAACCCAAGGTTTTGGTAAAAGGGTAAAAGCCTTCTTTTCTAAGGGTCTGAGAACCACTTCCACAATCCAACGAAAAACATCGATTATCCAGTGGGCAAAATCTTCCCCCCGATATCCTCCATCCATCCAGATAGTGTGCAGTCTTTTAACTTTATCTTTCATCTGATAAACCTGCCAGAACGTGCACGTTTAGTTTAGTCACTGCACGTTCTGGCACACTTGCAGAAGTAACCAAGACTCGCAAAACTAGCCCTAACAAGTCAACCGTAATAAATCGCTTAGGTCCATGTATTTGTTTTCCTGGGTCGAAACCAACATCCGTACAAATCATGGTTGCGGTTTCAACTGATTGGCTATCAAAGGCTGCTTCCCATGGACTTGGTTCTAGACTGGCTGCTACCGAAAGCCATTGATATAGTTTGTCATGAACCTGAAGCCAAGTACGGTCTTTGCCCCATCTTCTGAAATAGCCATAGACTGTAGACCAAGGTGGTAAATCTCCTAGTAATGCCCGCCATGTAGATCCTTGACACAATACGTATAAAATCCCGTTTACTACTGGGTACATACATGTTGTTGTACGTGGACGACCACCTGGTTTTGCCTCTGGAAACAGCTGTGGGATTAACTCCCACTCTTCCCACGTTAAATTGCTAGGATAATTCTTAGTCATTTGCTCACGGGGTGCTGTTTTCTATAATTCTCAGCATATGCCTTGTGAGCTTTTTTATCATACCTCCCACCTTTTAAAACATCCTCTAATATTAGATGCGACTTGTGCGCCAATTGATATTAGCTATCCAACAGATTTAGGCATCTTAAATCAAGCCAGAAAACAAACAGAAAGAATTATAGATTCTCTTTCTGAACAGATAAAGGGAAGATTAGATAAAAAGCCAAGGACTTATCGAGAATTGGCAATAAAAGACTATATAGTAGTGGCAAAAAAAAGTCGTCCTCGGCACAAACAAAGAAGTAAAGCCATAAAAAGACAACTTCAATATATTAAAATAAACCTATCTCATATTCAGGGTCTAATCAGTTGAGGAGCAACATTATCAGCTTTAACCAAAAGACAATATAAGATGTTGTTAGTGGTCACAGAAGTCTATCGTCAACAGTTATGGTTATATGAAAATAAAAAACAAAGCATATGAGACGCGATTGTGAGTCTAAACCAACCACACATCCGCCCTCTCGTCAGAGGGAAAGCTAGACAATCCGTAGAATTTGGCGCGAAATTATCGGCTAGTTATTTTGACGGATATGTATTCTTAGACCATATTAGTTGGGATAACTTTAATGAATCAGCAGACTTAAAAACACAAGTAGAAGGTTTTAAAAACGACACTGGTTATTATCCGGAATCTGTTCATGTAGATAAAATTTATCGGACTAGAGAAAACAGAGCTTGGTGTAAAAAACGAGGTATTAAAATGATTGGTCCACCTTTGGGGAGACCTCCAGCTAATGTGAGTAAAGAACAAAAAAGACAAGCAAATTAATCTGAGAGGATTCGTAATAGTATTGAGGGAAACTTTGGGCAAGGGAAAAGAAGATTTAGCTTGAATAGAATCATGGCTAAACTTTCTCATACTTGTGAAACTGCAATTGCTATTACTTTTTTAGGAATGAATCTTTCTACTTGGTTATGGCGGCTTTTTTTTTATTTTTTATGTCAATGCATGTCAAGTACGCCTTTTTGATGCAAATGCAATTACTCAAACTTATCCATTAAACAAACAATCATTAATAACAAAAGATTATCTTTTCTTTTTGACTAAATTGTCCATCCCTCCCCACTGAACTTTTTCAGCAAGCCCTAAGTAGCTTAATTCCTTTCCTCTTAACCCATTACCCTATTTAGAAATCAGAAGGTACAAAGCTTGGAATATTAAGATTGTATAGTCCCTTTCCTCCACCCCATAGTCAAAGCCTTAAATTTTATTGAATCGGGCTCTTGACTATAATTCCTAGCTAGGCTATAGTATTTATTCGTGACCCTGGAGAGGTGGCTGAGTGGTTGAAAGCGGCAGATTGCTAATCTGTTGTATGGCAGGCAACTCCATACCGGGGGTTCGAATCCCCCCCTCTCCGTTCTGATGAACGGAAAGCAAACTCCAAAAATATAAGTTGAACCCAAGACTTAGTGATTTTCGAGGTACTATTTTCTAGTATCTCGAATCGTTTGTATTAGCTCTGGATAATGAATGTTATTATTGGACACTTGGAGCTGCGATCAATGAGTAAAAACTCTCATATAATTAAGTTTTCATCTATGGTCATAGGCTCCTACATTCATGAGGAGTGAAAAATATGTCCAGATTTCATACTGCTATATCTATAAGTATTACTATGCTAGCGGTTGGTGTCTTAGCAGCAGCTTGTGAACCCCAAAACACAACCAATAGTAACAATACTAATAGTGCCAACAATACCAGTCGTACTGGTTTAAAAATAGGTTCATTGTTACCAACTACAGGGGATTTAGCCTCCGTGGGGCAGCAAATGGTAGGTGCAGTACCTTTACTTCTGGATACTGTTAATAGTTGTGGTGGAGTTAACGGAGAGCAAGTCACCCTAGTAGAAGTTGACAGTCAAACCGATCCTAAATCCGGAGCGGCAGGTATGACGAAACTGACTACCTTGGATAAAGTGGGTGGTGTAGTTGGTGCATTCGCCAGCAGTGTTTCCAGTGCAGCCGTATCTATTGCCGTACCCAATAAAGTTATGTTAATTTCTCCTGGTAGTACTAGCCCTGTATTTACCGAAAAGGCACAGAAAGGAGATTATAAGGGCTTTTGGGCAAGAACCGCACCCCCAGATACCTATCAAGCCCTAGCTCTGGCGCAACTAGCCAAGAAAAGAGGTTTCACCAGAGTTTCTACAGTGGTAATTAATAATGACTATGGTGTGGGTTTTGAAAAAGCATTTGTACAAGCCTTTGAAAAATTAGGGGGAATTGTAATAAATAAAGACAAGCCAGTACGTTACGATCCCAAGGCTCAAACATTTGATACAGAAGCCACATCAGTATTTTATGGCAAGCCAGAAGCGGTAATTGCGGTATTATATGCTGAGACTGGTAGTTTATTTCTCAAAGCCGCTTACCAACAAGGCTTGACTGAAGGCGTACAAATTATGCTTACAGATGGGGTGAAGTCTGACTCTTTCCCCGAGCAAGTGGGCAAGGTTAGTGATGGTAAATTTATTCTCTCTGGGGCTGTAGGTACAGTCCCAGGTTCTGATGGTAAAGCATTGGATGCTTTAAACAAGCTGTGGAAAGAGAAAAAAGGCAACTCTCCTGGAGAATATGCACCCCAAGCTTGGGATGCAGCTGCTTTATTGACACTAGCAGCCCAAGCCGCCAAGGATAATAGTGGTGTGGGTATTTCTAGTAAAATTAAGGAAGTGGCTAATGCTCCTGGTGAAGAGGTAACTGATGTTTGTCAGGGCTTGAAGCTACTCCAAGAGGGGAAAGATATTAACTACCAAGGAGCTAGCGGTAACGTTGATATTGACAAAAATGGTGATGTGGTTGGTGTGTATGATGTGTGGACAGTAGGCGATGATGGCAAAATCAAGGTAATTGATAAGGTTAGCCCCCAATAGTGAAAATGAGGAGTTAGGGTAGTATCCTACCTAATTTTTCAAAAATATATGTTGTAGTGGGAGCATCTTGATCCCTTAATCTGAAGTTACCCTTTTACGAAAAACTAAATCTATGCATAGTGAGAATTTAAGAGATTTAAAGTCCAAGCTTACTGGGTACAAATCATGCTAATTCCGAGTAAATCTATTGCTCTTTGTTGTATAGCTGTAGGCTGAGTAATCTTCTCAAAAACGAAGGATTGACTACCAATTGTTGTAGAAATTGTATTTTTAACAATTGTAGCTAAATCATCCAATAAAGTTTGGAAGCTATGAACGGGCAAATTCTCTGAGGTATGCTTTTTGTTCGCTTTATTTTTAGCTTTTTCGCTCTTTTTGGCAGGAGATACAACAGACTCTTTTCTCGCTGCTGCTGCTTCCCAATCATCTTCATCAAAAAGTATTGGAGCTAAAAGTTCTCGCATATGCCATTCTACATAATAATAAGACAACATACATAGAAAAATATGGGCTTTTACACGTTCGGCTGTATAGTGGTAAATTGGACGAACTTTTAAATCAACAGTTTTATAACTACGGAAAGCTTGTTATACTTGTGAGAGATTTTTATCGGCTTTTACCGTATCTGTAGCAGATAAAGTTTCTTCATCCAAAGATGTACTAATTATAATATAGAAAGCATCCAATAGTGCTTCTGCATCAATTTTTGACTGATTTCTCTGATATGAAAAACTGTTCTCTTCTATCTCAATGTTGAAATGTTTTTCAACATTAAATTTAGTGATAACTTTACCTACTCTTACACCAATATTATCCTCGCCTTTTAGTGGACGAGCTTTTCTCGAAGTTGCTGCAACAATTTTATCTAAATCCTTTTGTGTTGCTTGTAATAATTCTTCTCTATTTTTTTTCTTTCTGCTGCCAATAAAGGATTTAGACAAGCTATTAATCTTTCCCCTGGATAATCTTCGCTTTTAATTGATGCTAAATTTCGTTCATCAAACAGAGATAATTGAATAGCTGATTGTTCTACTAATTTCTTGATTTGAGACGCTCGCTCTTAAAGCGCTAATCCAGTCTAAACCTTCTTTATCTTTTAAGTCTTCTCGAATCCTTGCTTGAGTAATCATTCCACGGTCTCCGACCCAGACTACTCTCTTAATACCAAATCTCGAGCTAACCTTATCTATTTGATTAGGGTGCGACTCTTTTGGTATTACGGAGTATCATATAAGAATAATAAATGACAAGTCAACCACAGTAGTATTGACAGCCAAAAATGTACTTGATGGAATTGGCTTGTAAAAAGTAAAAAAACAGGAACAGTTCCACACCCTATGCAAGCATTTACATCAAATCAAGGTATGTTTTGGTCACAAGCACGAGAACTATCTGTTCAAATAGTTCGTTGGTTAGACTCAGACAGCATTTGTGGGTTAGAACCCTCCCAGATAGAGAGTAAGTAACTTGAGAATGGATACGAACTATTGAGACAGTTGTTACAAACAAAGATATTTTGATAAACGCACTCAAGATGAAATAGAGGGAGAGTGTGCAGGCACAGACTCAGTAAACAGAACACACAAGAAAAAATTGTCGCGGAAATTGACCACATTATTAGGCACAGTAATCGCCAATAGAATCGGTTATGGAGGAAGAAAGATAAATACGCTATTTCCTTTGGATGGGGAGTTTAATCTAGCAGCACAGCAATCTTCTCATGGACTAAGACAGCGAGTAGCAATAGAAGTAGCCCGTTCGGGATTTAGAGAAACAACAGCAATCATAGAAAAAACAACAGCAGCCAAAATAGGTAAGCGACAAGCAGAAGAACTGGCTTACCATAGTGCTTCAGATTTTGATGATTTCTACCACCAGCAACAAGCTCAGTCAAAACAGTTGCAAGACACAGGAGAAATAGTCGTAATTAGCGCGGACGGGAAGGGTGTTGTAGTGCGAACATCGGACTTACGTGCCAATACTCAAAAACGAGCCTTAGCTTCAAGCAAAAAGTTAAACAAACGCTTAACAAAGGGTGAAAAGCACAACGCAAAGCGAATGGCGACAGTAGCTAGTGTTTATACAATCAATTCTTTTGTACGTACACCCCAACAAATGGTTAACCCATCCGATGAAGATAGGAAAATTAAGGGACCTCGACCAATTGGGAAGCGTCTTTGGGCTTCTTTAGCCAAAGAGCCCGAAAAGGTTATTTTAGAAGCCTTTGATGAGGCAATCTTCCGTGACCAAAACAAACACAAACGTTTCTGTGCCTTAGTTGATGGCAATAAGAAACAATTCTCCTTGCTAAAGAAATTTGCAAAAAAACACAATCTCAACTTAACAATTGTCCTACATATTATCCATGTGATTGAGTATTTGTGGAAAGCTGCATTTGTCTTTTATTCTCAGACTTCAACACAGGCAGAAGCTTGGGTGAGCAAACGTTTACAGCTTATCCTTGAAGGTAAATCAAGTTCAGTTGCCCCAGGTATGCGCCCCAGTGCGACTTTACCCAAACTCACCCCCCAAGAACGTAAACCCGTGGATACCTGTGCTAGATATTTACTTAACAATGCCAAATACCTCAAATATGACGATTACTTAAAAGCTGGATTACCCATGGCCACGGGGGTGATTCAGGGTGCTTGTCGCCACGTGATTAAAGACAGGATGGATATCACTGGGGCTAGATGGACCATGAGGGGTGCTGAGGCTGTTTTACCCCTGGGTTCTTTATACATCAGTGGCGATTGGGATGAGTATTGGCAGTTTCATCTACAACAAGAACATAAACCCAATCACCTGGCTTTGTACTCTAGTGGTATTATTCCTTTGATGAAGCAAGTTCTCAAAGCTGGTTGTTCTACTACCCCTCCACCTCTTCCAATACCTGTCTAAGTTCCACTCCCCGTCTTACTAAAAGAGTCGCACCCAAACCAATTTTACTCAGAACAGCAAAGTTACCATCTCCAAGGGAAGAATCATCACCGCTAATACCTATATTTGCTCCTATCCCGATATAGCTTCTAGCACCACGGGTTGCTATTCCAGGAAGAAGATTTTGGGCAACTTTTGTTGTGGGGATTTTTGTATTGGTTGGGGAAATTGTATCAGAAGAATTGGGAGAATTGGGGGTCATTAATGGAGTAGCTGATACAGCTAAGGTTCCCGGAATCGGTGTTACTACCTTCCCAATAGGATTAGATTTTGTTAACCCATGGGAATTATATATGGTAGATTCTTGAATTACTACAGATTTAGATGTTTCGGAGGTAAGGGTAAAGATATTTTTACTTTGATTCTCTAATTGGATAGTAACCTCGTCTGTAGTTTGGTTAATTTGTTGCTCGCTTGTATTTTCTATAGTTTGAGCAAAGGCTGATGAGCTAGCTGACGCTGTAACTACTGCCAGACTGGCTAATCAGAACAAATTGTGACGCATATAAAGGGTATTCACATTCACTTCTCAAACAAAATATTGCTTAAATAAATCACAAATGTTGTGTTCAAAAATTAATTATTAGCAATACTCAACATTTAAGACCAAAAGAAAGCTTACTACATCTTTCATTCAGTTAATTTGTAATTATCCTAGAGATTTCAGGGAGTTGTAGGGAGCAGGGGACACGGAGAAATATTTTTAACTAACAGCTAACAATCTTCAACCATAGATGATTCTCTCAATGACTGAATCCATGCTCTAGAACACCAATACTGATGTAAATGTAAGAATGAATCTAGGAGACTTTGATAAAAGTGAGAAATGGTAAAATCCGAGTATAAATATGATGGTTTCAGTGATAAAACACAGACTGAAGCAGAACAATCACCAGTAAGTACTAGTGAAGCATGTCAGAAAGAACTAGAAGCCGAGAAAATTTTATGTCCCCACTGTCAACGCACGGCTACTAATGGTATTAACTGTAAAGGAATATGTGTTGCTGATAGCGATTACTAAGGTACTTCAATATCATCATAATGCTTCGCCGATGAGGGAAAAAGCTGCCCAATCTGTAGCTTCGGGATGGGTTTTCATGATCTTTAACATAGCTTGACGTAAGACTTGACTTCTATCAGATTGAATTTGTAACTGTTGGTAAAATTCCGTCATTAATTTTGCCGTGGGTGCATCGGGTACTGTCCATAGGGAGACTATGATACTTGGTGCTCCTGCGGCGATAAATGAGCGAGATAAGCCAATAATCCCATCACCTGTAATTTCCCCTTTACCGGTGTTACAAGCACTCAAAATGACTAACTCAGCTTGGAGTTGTAAATTCAAAATTTCCTTCGCACTCAAAAAGCCATTATCATCACCAGATGGAGTCAAAGGTAGCTTACTTTTTGCTCCTTGAACTTCATTCAATAAGCCGTGGGTGGCGAGATGAATAATTCTGGCTGTAGGCATTCTTTCCAAGACTGTAGCCTTGGTTGCTTGTTTGCCAATAAGGGGTTGAGTCTGCAACAATTTAGCGTTCGCTTTTGCTTCTAGCTCTGCATTGAGTAATTGGCTTAATCTTTCTAGGGGCTTTCCTGGTTGTCTTGGTAATTTAGGCATTACAGGATTATCCACTACTAAGGCATTTTGCTGTTGTTTGAGGTTGAGGATATTCCCTACTCTCAATCTTTGCTGTTGTTGGTGAGTTAAGTCTAGTACTTGAATTGCTGGAGCTGTGAGAATAGTATGTTATTCTATTAAGTACTTACCACGGGCATCCTGTAATGCAAGGAAGGGAATCAAAAATAATTCTCCTTGGGGTATAAAAATTACCCGTTCTTGGGGATTTGATGGTAAATATTTGCAATGGGGGCAATTAAGACTTGGTGGAGTTCTTGCAGTTCCTTGTATTGGCTCTTGGGGGAGATAACCTTCCTTAATACATCACTGGGTGGATGTTCAAAGGTAATTCCCGAACTAGCAAAGGAACGTTGAGTAAGTTGGAGATTGCCAGTTTTGGCATCTACAGAGACTACTTGCCAAGGTTCATTGGCTGGAGGATCATTTTTTAATTAAACTAAGTCTCCAGGGGCAAAGGTTTCTTGTTTGTCTTGATTGGTAATAGGACTCCGGACATTGAGAGATTTACGGGCTTGGGGTATTAATTTTTTGAAAGATGTACTTAGGGATTGGATATTTATTTCTTGGAAGACTATTTTCCCTGTAGGTTGAATTAGCCAAATGTACAGGCTATTGCCCAAAATTGAATATTCAACTAAGGTGGCATTTTTTACTTTGGCAATTCGCTTAATATCAGAAAGAGAGGGTGGTTTAATAGTAATTTTTTGCTTGTTTGTTGTAGGTTTTTGTAGTGCTAACAAATCAATAAATGCTCTTGCACGCCCCCTTTCCGCTACTTATAAAGCCGCATCTGTTTTTTTCGGAGCAACTAAACTGGCTTGTAAGAACAAATATGCACTAGCTTGAGTATCTGCGAGGGATCTTTTCTGAGCATCGCTTAATCCAGAACGCAAAGATTCAAAAACAGCTATCGCTTGTAGTAAAGTCTTGCTTGCATCATCATATTCACCCATGTAAAAATAGGTGGCACCAATATTATTTAAAACTATACCTTGGCCTCTTTTCTTTCCTGTTTTTTTATGAATTGATAGGGCTTGGGTATAGTATGGTAATGCTTCGGAATATTTTTTTAAAACTCGATATTATTCGGCAATATTGTTTAAAGTTCGGCTTTATCGTTGGATATCTTTTACTTGTCTACGAATGTCTAAAGCCTATTGATAAAATTTTAAGGATTGGCGATGTTTTCCGAGGGAAGAATAAGCCACTGCCATGTTATTCAGAGTTATACCAATTTTGGCTAAATCACCTGCTTGTTTGCGTATTTTTAGAGCTTGCCGAAAATATTTGATCTATTCGGTGTAATTTCCTTGAGCAACATAAACTGAAGCAATATTATTGAGAGCGACTCCAATTCCTTCTTTCTCTTGTATGTCTTGATAAACTTCTAGTGCTTGTTGATAAAAATGTATTGCCTGTTTATATTGCCCTAAAGTATCATGCAATTCTCCTAAGTTATTGAGCGCAGTTCCTTTACCCTCTCGGGAATCAATTTTTCCTGGTTTAAGTTTTCGAGCTGGTACAAAGTCTGCACTAAGTTTTTGGAAAATTTGTAATAATTGATTGTAATATTTCAATGCCTGGGGATAATTACTCATAGAGGCATGAATCGTACCAATACTGCTTAAACTTGAACCAATACCAGGTTCAGGGTAAGCGCATCTCAAATTCTGACGATGTTCACTCGACCATGCACTAACTAGATGTAACGCTGATTTACCCTGTTCTCTATCATAGGAACCTTTGAGGGTCTTACCATCAATGGGAATTACCTGTGCACCTGGGGCTTGAACTCTTGATTCTACCCAACGTCGAAAGCATCCCTCAAATACTTTTGGGTTAATGGGTTCAAACACCCGTCCAAAGGTATCTGCACTTGGGATGCCCTCTGGGAAAGCTAAAAACTGCTCCAACCAGTCGTATTTACTCAATCCATAATTTTCCATGTCCTCCCATCCCTTACCTCCTGGAATCACTGATAGTATTCCAATGATTAAAATATCTGTTAAGAAATGGACAGGGGTTCTTTCTACAGGTGGGTCTTCTATCTCACTAAAAACTAATGACATTTTTTCTGTCAATGCAGTGGCATTGGCTATACTTAAATTTTTTGAGCTTTTAATCTTTGGTTTTGAAGATTTGAAACTCGTAGGCGCAAGCCTTCTTGTCAGAGATACCATTAGACTAACCCGTTCAGTTCAGATAGACCCTTTGCGTCCTTAGCATACGACTTAACTTCTTTAATACTTAAATCTCCATTTTTTTGCCCCACGAGTGTTCCAGCAACTGGGGAAGATTGGGTGGGGTAGGGGAGTGCCAGGTGGGGGTATGAGTGTTTATTGGCCTTACTCAAGGTCTTGATGCCCCTACCTGGCACCACGGAATCTAGGGAAGCGTTCCCCAGTTGCGTCAACTTTTTTTGGCGATGCCCCTCCAGTACCCCCCCCCAAAGGGGGTTGGCGTAGCCTGCCCTTAGGCACGAAGTGCCCGTCGTTGGCGTTCGCACTTGAGAATCAAGACATACCTCACAATTCTGTACAACAATCTGTAATTTTCACTACAAAATTAGATGCGCTTACCCTGATACCAGGTTGATGATTAATATCTTGAAAAATCTGGAATCCTTGCTGATAAAATATTAATGCCTGAGAATAATTACTCAATGCATCATAGGCTCTGCCCATACCAACAAGACTAGTTCCCATACCAACAGGATAGTTAATTTGTTTAAAGCCTGATAATGCTTGCTTAAAGGTCTTTAAAGCTGCTGTTGGATTGCCTCTATTTATTTCATTATTACCCTGAACTAGCAACTGCAAAATTTGACTTAATTTTTCTTGATGTGTTTGCCCCTGTACTCTGGAAGCTGGAATAATAAATGTGGAATATATAAAAAATATATTTAAAAATAAATAAAAGTAAGCCCTGATTAGACATAAAATAAGATGTTTACCCATTATCCACATCATTCATATATAAAATTACAATAAATAGACTCCACTACGACGAGAATCTCCCTTCCCTGCCATAGTATTAAATTCTGTCTGCATAACTCTATGAACACCACCGAAAAACATATTTTTATCTTTCCATAATCGAGTTGCTGTATCACCAGGTAGATCTAAGAGGATGTTTTAAAAGGTGGGAGGTATCATAAAAAAGCTCACAAGGCATATGCTGAGAATTATAGAAAACAGCACCCCGTGAGCAAATGACTAAGAATTATCCTAGCAATTTAACGTGGAAACAGTGGGAGTTAATCCCACAGCTGTTTCCAGAGGCAAAACCAGGTGGTCGTCCACGTACAAGAGGTCTGTACCCAGTAGTAAACGCGATTTTATATGTACTGTGTCAAGGATGTACATGGCGGGCATTACCAGGAGATTTACCACCTTGGTCTACAGTCTATGGCTATTTCAGAAGATGGGGCAAAGACCGTACTTGGCTTCAGG
>CBZS010000498.1 GCA_000613065.1 Richelia intracellularis
TTGTTGCCAAAAGGGAATGACATTATGGAGAAGGGTATGCTTGTATAACCTAGCCAGTTCAGTAAAATCTTGCCCCATTGCTTTCATATTTCGCGCTGATGAGGTCAATTATCTCTCTTAATTGTATTGTTTTAATGAAGTCTTGTCGCATTTTATATCAATGGCGTTGGATAAGTGGGGGATAAATTAGCATTTTAAACCATTGATAAATCATTGAAAATTTAGTGAAATCATCCCGCACTTATCCAACGGGATATCAATATATCCTATAAAAAATTTAGATTTATTGAGGATATATTGATATGGTATAACATAAAATATTCTGTTAACTTCAACTAAGCTCATTATTAATATTTTTGACATTTTGTTAAAACAGGTGATTTTTCATGTGTCTTTATAAGGATTATTCTCATATGGGTATAATCAATGTTGTTTTTAGAGAAATGAAGCTTTGAATTTTATGTTTTTATGTAGATAGATAAAAGTATTAGAGGCAAGTGAGAAAATAGATTAATTAATGTTAATGTAATTACGCTAATTTTTTTTACTTGAGCAAAGTTAATCTAAGTTGATCTGCTTGATTGTATTTTATAATTTGATCCATTGAAATTAATGTTGATGTAACTATAGAATCACTACAAACATTGAAGAGAGAAGCTATAAATAAAAGCTTGCTGAATTTTCTCTTAAATTTGTAAGATGATAGTGTTCTTTTCAATAAGGCAAATATTTACTTAAATTAATGGGGTGATTGATGCTAAATTGTCTGCAGGGTAAGCGCATCTCAAATTCTCTTGACAAGCGGTTTGAGAGGTATCATCATGTTAGGATAAACAAGCAGTAAGAACAGTCAGCATATAATTATTATCCATAGCGGCTCGATTAGATTTTTGGCGATTACTACGTTTCAAAGATTTTTCTAGGTTTAAAGCATTAACAGCTATTCGCCGCAGAAGTGCTAAGAGGATGTTTTAAAAGGTGGGAGGTATGATAAAAAAGCTCACAAGGCATATGCTGGGAATTATAGAAAACAGCACCCCGTGAGCAAATGACTAAGAATTTTCCTAGCAATTTAACGTGGGAACAGTGGGAGTTAATCCCACAGCTGTTACCAGAGGCAAAACCAGGTGGTCGTCCACGTACAACAACATGTATGTACCCAGTAGTAAACGCGATTTTATACGTACTGTGTCAAGGATGTACATGGCGGGCATTACCATGAGATTTACCACCTTGGTCTACAGTCTATGGCTATTTCAGAAGATGGCGCAAAGACCGTACTTGGCTTCAGGTTCATGACAAACTATATCAATGGGTTCGGGAAGCAGCCTTTGATAGCCAATCAGTTGAAACCGCAACCATGATTTATACGGATGTTGGTTTCGACCCAGGAAAACAAATACATGGACGTAAGCGATTTATTACGGTTGACTTGTTAGGGCTAGTTTTGCGAGTCTTGTTTACTTATGCAAGTGTGCCAAAACTTGCACGTTTAGCCCCTGCACGTTCTGGCAGGTTTATCAGATGAAAGATAAAATTAAAAGACTGCACACTATCTGGATGGATGGATGGAGGATATGGGGGGGAAGATTTTGCCCACTGGATAACCGATGTTTTTCGTTGAATTGTGGAAGTGGTTCTCAGACCCTTAGAAAAGAAGGGTTTTACCCTTTTACCAAAACCTTGCGTTGTACAAGGAACTTTCGGGTGGCTCAATTGGTGTAGAAGATTAAGTAAGGACTATGAAAGGCTACCTGAAACTTCTGAGACTTTAATTTATATTGCAATGATACGTATCATGGTCAGGCGACTTGCATGATTTGTAACTCACTTCGACTTTTAAAACATCCTCTAAGTTTTGTGGAGCATAACCAGTACGGACACGACAAGCATCTTCAGAAAAAGTGACATCTAAAGTCCAATGCAACCGATTTTCCACACCCCAATGAAGACGAATCACTTGTCCTAAGTTACGAGCATCACAATTTAATCTAGTTAGATAACACTGAACTTCACGGCTTGTTTTATTCCAAAGATTTCGTACCCGCACAACCATGACAACGCATTTAAGATTAACCCAATTGTCTTGGTTATGCAAAGTTTGCAGTTGAGAAATAGGAACACACCAAATTTGACGTTTTTCAGTACGATGATGACCTTTCTCTACCCGTTTATCATAACTATGGATAATACCTTTAAAGCCTTGAGATAACTGTTGCTCAAACTAATTTTTTACTTGTCCGTAAAGTGTAGGATGATTACCTTTGAGTACTAAAACATAATCTGCTTTTGCATAAAAGATTTGAGATGCAATTGCTGTTTGCGTACCCATGGCATCAATGGTAATAATACATCCAGCCATGTCTAATAATTCCAATAATGCAGGGATTGCTGTAATTTCATTCCATTGATTTATCGTCTTGTTTTACTTGTCCTAAAACAAGACGATAAATCAATCGACCATGCACTAACTAGATGTAACGCTGATTTACCCTGTTCTCTATTATAGGAACCTTTGAGGGTCTTACCATCAATAGGAATTACCTGTGCTGCTGCTGCTTCAACTATTTATTCTACCCAACGTCTAAAGCATCGCTCAAATACTTTAGGTGCAACTCTTTTGGTAGTAGGGAGTATGATATAAGAATAATAAATGACAAGTCAACCACAGTAGTATTGACAGCCAAAAATGTACTTGATGCAATTGGCTTGTAAAAAGTGAAAAAACAGGAACAGTTCCACACTCTATGCAAGGATCTACATCAAATCAAGGTATGTTTTGGTCACAAGCACGAGAACTATTTGAACAGATAGTTCCTTGGTTAGACTCAGACAGCATTTGTGGGTTAGAACACTCCCAGATAGAGAGTAAGTTACTTGAGAATGGATAGGAACTATTGAGACGGTTGTTACAAACAAACATATTTTGATAAACGCAGTCAAGATGAAATAGAGGCAGAGTGTGCAGGCACAGACTCAGGAAACAGAACACACAAGAAAAAATTGTCGCGGAAATTGACCACATTATTTGGCACACTGATCGCCAATAGAATCGTTTATGGAGGAAGAAAGATAAATACGCTATTTCCTTTGGATGGGGAGTTTAATCTACCAGCACAGCAATATTCTTATGGACTAAGACAGGGATATTATCCATGTGATTGAGTATTTGTGGAAAGCTGCATTTGTCTTTTATTCTCAGACTTAAACACAGGCAGAAGCTAGCCTGAGCAAAGGTTTACAGCTTATCCTTGAAGGTAAATCAAGTTCAGTTGCCCCAGGTATGGGCCGGAGTGCGACTTTACCCAAACTCACCCCCCAAGAACGTAAACCCGTGGATACCTGTGCTAGATATTTTTTTTACAATGCCAAATACCTCAAATATGACGATTACTTCAGATTATTTTTGAAAAATAAATTACCAGCTAAAGCGGTTGAATCAAGATATCCCATTTGGGCAACAGTGGATTTCGCTGTAATCTAGACTCGACTTGTTTCATAGCTTTCTTTGTTAGAGAAATTCCTTTTTGGTAAACAGTTTTACTTAAAGTCAAGATAGGATATAAGCCTTTCCAAGTCATACTCGAAGCCCAGGAAACCATGACTTCAACATCAACAAGGTTCGCCCCCCCATTCCAATGCTGGTCAAGAATACCCCAACAACCCTCTATGGGATTGTATTGACTATGGTAAGGAGAATAGTAAAGCAATTGAATTGGTATATTTAGCAGATCAACAAACTCAACCATCCTTTTTTTTTATTGAGTTCTTACTCCACTACTTTCCGCACCATTATCAACTTTAATTTGTATCAGTTCGGTATCCTGCTTTTGTTCTGATGTCATTGTCTTCCACCATTGAATTAGAGTATCAACAATAAAATCCCTGGTTTTATAAGAAGAACTACCAAAGTTAATATAAAATAATTGCCCACTATCTTCATCAAGAATCCCACAGGGAGTATATTTTTCTGTGGTTCCCATATCATGACCCTCAGCTTGATTGTCTCCTCTGGTTTTTCCAACAGGAGAATAACCCCCGATATTAACGGTAGCTTTGCAATCTATGCTTAGTCGTTTGACTTTGAGGCTTGTTTGTTGATTGCGGCTGAAATTCTTTGATCTTGTTGAAGATATCATCCGTTTGTGGAATTTTTTTTGAGGTTTGGGTTTTACTACTTTACGAAGACCATAGCCCATTCGATTCAATACTTGTGCCATTGTACTGGCGCAAGGCAATTGCTCCTGGCTAAATCCCTGTTCTTTGAGTTTTTCTAGTGCGGATGTTGCTGTTAACCGGGTATAGGCTAAGGAAGTTTTAAATGTTGGGTCTTGTTGAGAATCAGATTCTGTAATTTATCGCAGCGGTAATGCCACAAGAGAAGAGATTGTTTCTCCTCCCAACGCTTTGCTTTGCTGTGCTAAAGGCTGATTGTAATCCCACACAGATTATCCCTGTTCTTTTTTCCGCTAACCCTAACTCTATATTTTCTCTACCCCAAGCGAATACTGTTTGTGCTAATCTTGCTCTACCTTGGCAATATTTCAACGTCATCTGAGCTTGAAAGCCCCGAGGTTCTACTCCATTCATTTTCCATGCTGCCAACCGCAAGTCTTCTATTTGTGATTTTGTTAATGATTTGGGTTCCTCTGCTGGGTCTAGCATACTCCAAAATACTTGCCCCTGTTTTTTTACTCATCAACATTACATCTTACTTTCATTGGTAAATTTTTTATTATAAATCACCTAAAAGCTGGATTACCCATCACCACGGGGGTGATTGAGGGTGCTTGTCCCCAGCTGATTAAAGACAGCATGGATATCACTGGGGCTAGATGGGCCATAAGGGGTGCTGAGGCTGTTTTAGCCCTGGGTTCTTTATACATCTGTGGCGATTGGGATGAGTATTGGCAGTTTCATCTACAACAAGAACATAAACCCAATCACCTGGCTTTGTACTCTAGTGGTATTCCTTTGCTCAAGCAAGTTCTCAAAGCTTGTTGTTCTACTACCCCTCTACCTCTTCCAACACCTGTCTAAGTTCCACTCCCCGTCTTACTAAAAGAGTCGCACCCAAATACTTTTGAGTTAATGGGTTCAAACACCCGTCGAAAGGTATCTGCACTTGGGATGCCCTCTGGTAAAGCTAAAAACTGCTCCAACCAGTCGTATTTACTCAATCCATAATTTTCCATGTCCTCCCATCCCTTATCTCCTGGAATCACTGATAGTATTCCAATTATTAAAATATCTGTTAATAAATGGACACGGGTTCTTTCTACAAGTGGGTCTTCTATCTCACTAAAAACTAATGACATTTTTTCTGTCAATGCAGTGGCATTGGCTATACTCAAATTTTTTGAGCTTTTAATCTTTGGTTTTGAAGATTTGAAACCCGTAGGCGCAAGCCTTCTTGTCAGAGATACCATTAGACTAACTCGTTCAGTTCAGATAGACCCTTTGCGTCGTTAGCATACTACTTAACTTCTTTAAGACTTAAATTTCCATTTTTGTGCCCACGAGTGTTCCAGCAACTGGGGAAGATTGGGTGGCGTAGGGGAGTGCCAGGTGGGGGTATGAGTGTTTATTGAGCTTACTCAAGGTCTTGATGTCCCTACCTGGCACCACCGAGTCTAGGGAAGCGTTCCCCAGTTGGGTCAACTTTTTTTGGCGATGCCCTTCCAGTACCGCCCCAAAGGGCGTTGGCGTTCGCACTTGACAATCAAGACATACTTCACAATTTTGTACAACAATTTGTAATTTTCACTACAAAATTAGATGCCCTTACCCTGTGTGAGTTAATGTGCTGATTTTTTATTATAAAAACTTGAGTTAATCACAAGTAAGGCGTTGCATAAGTAAAAGTAATATAAATGCTATACTTTGCTTGACATAAGAAATTGCAAATACTATTTTAAGACAGACCTAATCTATATCAAAATATGAAGTTTGCCGGGGAATTATATTCGGGACTATCCCAAATTTCAGGATAAAGGAAAGATATATATATCCGTAGTAGTTTATGTATTCTAAGAAAAAAAAAGAGTATAGAGAACTGTAGACTGATTACTTTGTTCTCTACCACTACTGACCATGAATATAGAGCTAGATAAAGCTGTATCAATAGCTACTGCTCTGCTTGAACGCCACACTACCGCATTAGCTGTTACCGAAGCAACGCTAGAACTAATTACAGCAGATAATCAATTAAATTGTTTCACCCACATAACAACGAGGGATACAGCTTTACAAGAAGCAGCTAGAATTGATGCAGAGATTCCAGCGGGGGACAATCCCGGTTTACTAGCTGGCGTTCCCTTTGCGGTCAAAAACTTATTTGACATTGTAGGAATTACCTCCGTAGCTGGTTCAAAAATTAACATAGAGAACCCTCCTGCGACCCAAGATGCAACAGCAGTCACTAAGTTGAAACAAGCTGGTGCAATCCTCGTGGGTGCTTTAAACATGGATGAATATGCATACGGGTTTGTTACAGAAAACTCCCATTATGGTGGTACCCACAATCCTCACGACGTTAATCGTGTTGCTGGTGGTTCCTCTGGTGGCTCTGCTGCTGTAGCCGGGGGTTTGCTGACCCTTACCCTTGGCTCTGATACCAACGGTTCCATTCGTGTGCCTGCGGCTTTGTGTGGGGTCTTTGGTTTTAAGCCTACCTATGGCAGATTATCTTGTGGTGGTGTCGCTTTACTTTCATTCAGGTAGTTTAGATCATATCGGACCCTTTGCCCGTTGTGTAGAAGATATTGCAATCGCTCTTGATATATTACAGGGAGAAGACGAAAGAGATCCCGTATGTCGTAAAATTCCCTTAGAACCATGCTTACCCCAAATCAATAGAGGAATTGGGGCAATTAGAATTGCGATCGCTGACGATTATTTTACCCAAAAAGCTACACCAGAAGCTTTAGCTGCTGTGATAAGAGTTCCTTCTGCTTTGGGTGTTAATAACTATGTAACTATTCCGGAAGCACATCGTGCTAGGGCAGCAGCCTTTCTTATTACTGCTTGTGAAGGGGCAAATCTACACTTAGAAAAACTACGTACCCGTTCCCAAGACTTCGATCCAGCTACCAGGGATAGATTTTTGGCTGGGGCATTAATTCCTAGTAGTTGGTATGTTCAAGCACAACGTTTTCGCCGATGGGATCGAGATCGGGTGAAGGAGATATTTCAATATGTGGATGTGATTATCGCTCCTACTACCCCCATCCCTGCACCCATGATTGAACAAAATACCATGGTGCTGGATGGGGAAGAAATTTTAGTCCGTCCCCATTTGGGCTTGTTTACCCAGCCATTATCATTCATTGGTTTACCCGTTTTATCTGTTCCTGTATGGGACAATGCGAGTTTACCTTTGGGTGTACAGTTGATAGCTGGACCAGATAATGAGGTATTGATTTTAAGGGTCGCTAAGGTATTAGAAAATATGGGAATAGGTAATAATTTTACCTTTAATGCTCAAAGATATACTTCTGGGTTTACACAATAAGGTAAAGTTTCACCCTTAAGCCCAGCAATTAAATTTGCGATCGCCATATTTGCCATTTTTTCCCTAGTTTGTCGGCTAGCACTACCAATATGGGGGCTGATAATTAAATTATTCAGAGTGAGTAATGGGCTATTCATCGGAATTGGTTCTGGTTCAGTCACATCAAGTGCTGCACTGGCAATTTGGCCCTCACTTAGGGCATGATATAAAGCATCTGGATCAACAATCTGCCCTCTGGCAGTATTGATTAAAATTGCCGTTGGCTTCATGATTTTAAATTGGCGAGCGCTAAATAGATGGTAAGTATCTTGGGATAATGGAGTATGAATTGTGACAAAATCTGCCTCTTCTAGCAGCCTTTCTAAAGTACTAAACTCTATACCCAAAGCATTTTCTAAATGTACGTCACACCGATGATTGCTAGTGTATAAAACCCGCATGTCAAAACCTTGAGCACGACGAGCGATCGCTTTACCAATTCTTCCAAAGCCAATAATCCCCAAAGTTGCACCAGTAATAGTTGCTCCCAGAAATAAATCTGGCTCCCAAGTTTTCCATAAACCCTCCCGGGTAAACCTATCTGATGGTATTAATTGTCTAGCTGCTGCCATCAATAAAGCCCAGGTAAAATCAGCTGTAGTGTCAGTTAATATACCAGGAGTATGACCTACAGGAATCCGTTGTGCTGTAGCTGCAGCAACATCAATATTGTCATAACCCACAGCCATCTGACTAATTACTTGCAAGTTCTTAGCTGATTCTATAACTGTTTGATCTATAGGGTCAGTTAAAAAGCAGAGAATACCGTTAACTGTCTCTGCTTTTTCTAACAGTATCTGTGCTGGTGGGGGTTGATTTTCTTCCCAAACTTCAACGATAGCAACTTGTTCTAGCTCTGTTAATTGGGTGGGAAGGTGACGAGTGATAAATACCTTTGTCTGTTTCGAGTTCACAACCTGCACCTAACTAATCCCCTAATATCAATCTTAGTAAGAATATAGTAATAAACACTTTCTTTTCGCTACTTCATTAAGATTAATATGCAAATATATCTTAAATGATTAAGTAGTTTAACTCTGCTAAAACTAAACATAAAATATTGGCGTTGCATAAATGCGGGATGAATTAGCGTTTGAAACCATTGAGAAATAGTTGAAAATTTAGTGAAATTATCCCCTGATTCAGCAACCCCAAAATCTTTAGCAACAAGTTATAGAGCTCATAGCTGTAATAAATTATGCTTTGTGAACGCTAAGGTTATTTTTGAAAAATAAATTACCAGCTAAAGCGGTTGAATCAAGATATCCCATTTGGGCAACAGTGGATTTAGCTGTAATCTAGACTCGATTTGTTTCATAGCTTTCTTTGTTAGAGAAATTCCTTTTTGGGAAACAGTTTTACTTAAACTCAAGATAGGATATAAGCCTTTCCAAGTCATACTCGAAGGCCAGGAAAGCATGACTTCAACATCAACAAGCTCGCCCCCCCCCCATTCCAATGCTGGTCAAGAATAGCCCAACAACCATCTATGGGATTTTATTTACTATGGTAAGGAGCATAGTAAAGCAATTGAATTGGTATATTTAGCAGATCAACAAACTCAACCATCCTTTTTTTTTATTGAGTTCTTACTCCACTACTTTCCGGACCATTATCAACTTTAATTTGTATCAGTTCAGTATCCTGCTCTTGTTCTGGTGTCATTGTCTTCTACCATTGAATTAGAGTATCAACAATAAAATCCCTGGTTTTATAAGAACAACTACCAAAGTTAATATAAAATAATTGCCCACTATCTTCATCAAGAATCCCACAGGGAGTATATTTTTCTGTGCATCCCATATCATGATCCTCAGCTTGATTGTCTCCTCTGGTTTTTCCACTACGAGAATAACCCCCGATATTAACGGTAGCTTTGCAATCCATGCTTAGTGGTTTGACTTTGAGGCTTGTTTGTTGATTGCGGCTCAAATTCTTTTATGTTGTTGAAGATATCATCCGTTTGTGGAATTTTTTTTGAGGTTTGGCTTTTACTACTTTACGAAGACCATAGCCCATTCGATTGAATACTTGTGCCATTGTACTGGGGCAAGGCAATTGCTCCTGGCTAAATCCCTATTCTTTGAGTTTTTCTAGTGCGGATGTTGCTGTTAACCGGGTATAGGCTAAGGAAGTTTTAAATGTTGGGTCTTGTTGAGAATCAGATTCTGCAATTTGTCCCAGGGATAATGCCACAAGAGAAGAGGTTGTTTCTCGTGGCAACGCTTTGCTGTGCTAAAGGCTGATTGTAATGCCACACAGATGATTCCTGTTCTTTTTTCCGCGAACCCTAACTCTATATTTTCTCTACCCCAACTGAATACTGTTTGTGCTAACCTTGCTCTACCTTGGCAAGATTTCAACGTCATCTCAGGTTGAAAGCCCCGACGTTCTACTCCATTCATTTTCCATGCTGCCAACCGCAAGTCTTCTATTTGTGATCTTGTTAATGATTTGGGTTCCTCTGCTGGGTCTAGCATACTCCAAAATACTTGCCCCTGTTTTTTTACTCATCAACATTACATCTTCCTTTCATTGGTAAATTCTTTCTTATAAATCACCTAATTTCTGATTAATCTTTTGGAGAGTATTGTGATATGGTGTTTTTATTGGGTGTAAAATAGCTAATACATCGCACAGATGAATTAAACTCGTGAAAGTTCACACTTGTTTCGGGAAATACTGAAGATTGGTGTATCTGACAAGTGTATGAAATTAGTCATTTATGGGTAAATTGAAAGTGCGAACATTGCATAATCTTGAACTCACTGCTCCTTACATGCATGATGGTAGTATTGCAGCATTAGAGGAGATTCTTGACCACTATGCTGCAGGTGGTAGAACTCTTTTGACAAGGAAATATACAAGAATAGAGAGCAGAATTATTTGAAAAGTAAGTTTATTCAGGTATTTACAATTACTTATCAATAGAATCAGGATTTATTAGTATTTTGCAAAGTTTGACAGATAAATCTCTTATCAAGAATCTGAATTATATGGATCCAAACATGTAATGATAAGAAGGTTTGAAAGTCTTTGTTACTTGTCTAACACTACCTACTAAATGTAGTAAATAAATCCTTTCTTTAAAGGGTCAATTTATTTATACTCAAGCATCGTAGCAGCAGACATAATCGGAACTCACCCATCCGTATCCAGCACCATAGGTAATTTGATATTTTTTACCGTCGTATGCTGTTACTGTCAAATTTTGAGCCTTATAGCAATTGAATATGAAGCTGCATAGAGAAGAACTTCTAAAATAAAGTTGTAAGAGGAGATAGATATTACCTGCTCAAATGTAAGTTGCTCGAACAATTGTTGTATGCGCTCACGTAAATCTTGCAAAAAAGAGAAAAGTTCGTTTTTGAGAGGTTTTTTGAGAAAGTGCCAAAGCCTTTCGATTGGATTAAGTTGAGGGTAATGAGGTGGTTGAAGCAGGGGAATAATATTTTTTGGCCAATTAATCCCACAACTTGTGTGAGCAGGAGCTTGGTTAATTTGTAAAATTGCATAATCTTCACCTCACTGCTGAGATAGGCAACCTAAAAACGGTTGAAAACACTCACCGTTGAGTTAGGGGTACTCCTGTTGCAAATGGTTTCCTGTTAATGGTTCAATTGCACCATAAATCCAAAAATTTACCCTTTCCCATTTCACGTCAACAGTTGGCTTTACTCCAGAAGCAGTAATGACTTTTCCTGTGAGGGTTTTCAATCCAACCCTAGTTTCATCCTGACACAAATAATGAACGCACTTCCCGTGTGCTAGATGTTTTTCTAGACAATTGAGAATGATAATGATACCGAGTTTTTTTTTCTCATATACCAGCTTTTCATCCTGTTTGTAGCTTTGAGGACGTGGTACTTTTAGTTTTCCTCCACATCCATATCGAAGCAACGGCAACCGTTCCATACTCAATATCAAGTCCATGCTCTTTTTTCAACTATTGTACTATCCCACCATAGCTACTAAACCCTTTTCCTGTTTTTAACTCTTGTATGAGTGCTGCGATCGCATCATCATTGATTTTTCGTTTTGCTACTGCCGCTTTCTTGATTTCTAATAACCCAAACAGACCACCAGTTCTATACTTCTGCAACCATCTTGTCACTATTGAAGTATCTCTAGCCAAGGGTTTCCCGATTTCTTGCTGCTCCTTTACTTGTCCACTCGACATTGAGCCACCACAACATCTGTAGTTTTTCTTTCTGGTTTGCCAACCTGGATGTGTCTAGCAGTTTTTTTAGTTCCTCTTCCCTCTGCGTGTTCTCAATCTTAAATGGGCGGCTCATGAATATTTAAACCGATCAAGTTGGCTTGGCTCTATGTGGAAAATCTCACTTTGGAATGATGTCAGGATATTTTCATCATTAAAATTGCCAGGCCGTTACAAATTTACCGTAGGCGGGTAAGCCTTATACCCTTGCCACTAGTAAAATGATTTTCATAAATTATCTTAATTAGGTCGGTACTTCCTACCTACCTAAACCTTAATTACGAAGCCTTTAGTTCCTCTGCTGTAATCGTTGGGGACTACCTGTGGGAATAGAAGCAATTAACTTTTGCGTATATGCTTGTTGCGGTTGACGGTAAATCTCGTCAGCCACTCCTTGCTCTACAATTTCCCCACAATTCATCACTAAAATGCGATCGCTCATAAATTTAACTACACTCAAGTCGTGGGAAATAAAGATGTATGTTAACCCAAATTCTGTTTGCAACTCTTTCAACAAATTCAAGACTTGGGCTTGTACGGACACATCTAAAGCAGACACCGATTCATCACAAATAATAAACTTAGGATTCAAGGCCAATGAACGGGCAATACAAATTCTTTGCCTTTGCCCCCCAGAAAATTGATGGGG
>CBZS010000499.1 GCA_000613065.1 Richelia intracellularis
TGAGTTTTAGAAATCTCCTCAAAAAAAATCTATACGTATAAACACTAATATGTGGAGTCAGACCCCCTACTAAGTTCAGTAGAACGACGAATGGTGTCTCAGGGCTTTCATAAGGAAAATAATGACAGCTTAAATTTCAGGGGTTGCTGAATCAGGGGATGATTTCACTAAATTTTCAACGATTTATCAATGGTTTCAAACGCTAATTGATCCCCCACTTATGCAACCCCAAATTTCTTTCAATGTGAATTTATACAATTATTTTTTTTTTTAATAAGAGTTCTTTTAAGGGATGTCTTATGACAGCAAGTCAGTCTTCTGTGCGCTTAAATAGTTTAGATAGTATGGAACTTCTACTGGAATATCATAAAAATAAATCCGTTGAAACCCGCAATAGTATTGTAAAATTAAACACTGGACTAGTACGTAAGATGGCACATAAGTTTAGCCATCAGTGTAATGAGCCTTACGAAGATTTAGAGCAAATTGGCTATATTGGGTTAATTAGAGCCATTGAACGTTTCGATCCTAGTCAGGGATATGCTTTCAGTTCTTTTGCTGTGCCTTACATCCGGGGTGAGATGCTCCATTTTTTACGTGATAGAAGTACCTTACTTAAGATACCCCGTCGCTGGCAAGAACTTTACAACGAAGGACAAAAAGTTCGCAAACAATTAGCTGAATTATTTGGTCGTCCTCCCAAGGATGTAGAAATTGCGGCAGCATTAAATGTATCTGCCCAAGAATGGCAAGAAACTAAATTGGCTGTACAAAACCGGATGCCTCTGAGTTTGGATGCGATGGTTGTCCACTATCTTGATTGTCAAATTACTTTGGGTGAGGCTTTAACTTGTCCCCGAACTGCGGCACAACAACAACAAGAAGAAGAAAGACAACAATTACAAGGTGCCATTAGTTTGTTGGAAGACAAACCCCGTATGGCTGTGAAAATGGTATTTCTCAAAGAACTATCCCGTAAGGATGCTGCGAAAAAAATTGGTACAAGTCCAATGACTGTTACCCGGTATCTGCAAAAAGGTGTTCAGGACTTAAAGACAATGTGCATGTTGCAACCACAAGCTGTTGCTAGTGGTTCTTAATCAGCTATTATTTCTAAATAATCTTGATGCTGATAGAACCACTATTAAATTCATCAAATAAACCAGTTGATATTCAATATTTTAAGTCTGCGATCGCTCCTCTGGTCATAGAAGCAATGGCTGTATCGGTAGCTTTAGGCAAATGATAATATTTACCACCAGCTGTTTTGGCTAGTTCTTTTGCGAAACCTGTAGATACAAATTTACTTTCTGTATCAATCACCAAAAGTTGTATCCCTAAAGATCTTATTCTGCCAGCAATTTCTAATAATTCACCTTTAATATCCGGTTTTTCTCCTGGTTCTTGCGGTTCTCCCAAGGAGCGGGATAGAGGAATATTACCCCTTCCATCGGTAATTGCCACAATTGCAATTTGACCTACATCTCCACTCATTTGGGCGTTCAAACCAACACGGACAGCCTGAGTTAAACCATGGGCGAGAGGCGAACCACCGCCACAGGGTAGTGTTTCTAATCTTTGCCGAGCTAAGGCAATGGAACGGGTAGGTGGTAATAGTACTTCTGCGTCTTCTCCCCGGAAGGGTATTAAGGCAACTTGATCTCTACTTTGGTATGCTTCTGTCAATAGTTGCATAACTGCACCTTTTGCCGATTGCATACGGTTGAGTGCCATAGAACCAGAAGCATCCACTAAGAATATAACTAATGCACCAGCTTTGCGTGCCAAACGTTTGGAACGTATATCTCCCTGTTCAACAATTACTTTTCTACCGGGATGTCTTTGTCGCCGTGCTTTTTGATATGGGGCTGCTGCTCTCAAGGTTGCATCCACAGCAATGCGTTTAACTTTGCCCTTGGATAACATGGGTTTAATGTAGCGTCCCCTGTCGTCGGAAAAAATGACGCTGCGACTACCTGATTTACCCTGACGCTGTGCCATTTGAGCAAAATATAGCACACTGGGGTCGAGAACTACCCCTTCAGGATCAAAGACAAATTCTTCGGGGATATCTGGTGTATCTTCTTCCTGTTGCTGTTCTGGTTCTTGTTGTTCTTCTTGTTCTTGCTCCTGCTCCTGCTCGGAATTATCTTCCGGCTCTTGTTGATTTGGTGGTGGGGGAGGAGGAGGTGGTGGCTCCTGTGGGGGTGGTGTCTGTACCACGGTAGAACGGGGAACAATTACTAATTCTACCGCTCGTCGTAGATCATCAGCATTAACTTGCGAACGCCCATCTAAAGCGGCGGATGCTTTAGCAACACGGGTAGCAAATAATTCGGCTCGATGTCCCTGTACTCCTCCGCGAATTGCTTCTTCTACTAGGTAGGTAATTTGATCGTGACTAATTTGAACTTCCTTAAGCCATTCCCGTGCCAAGATAATTTGGGTTTTGATGGCATCTAATTCTTCATCATATTGCTGGAGAAATGTTTGGGGAGACAGGGAGTAGGATATTGTCTGTTCTACTGCTTGTACTCGGTCATCTAATCCTAATACCCCATCTGCCGAAAGAGAAATAGCAATTCTATCTAACAAATGTTCCCGCAAGCTCCCTTCTTCTGGGTTATATGTAGCGATAAATAGCGGTTTGCAGGTGTGTTGAAAACTAATTCCTTCCCTCTCAATTTTGTTACGTCCTTCAGATAATACAGTTAATAGCTGGTTGCTAATTTGGTCATCCAAAAGGTTAATTTCGTCTATATATAGTACACCCCGGTTGCCTGTAGCGAGCAATCCAGGCTGGAACACGGGTTCTCCCTGCTTTACTGATTTTTCTACATCTACAGAGCCCAGCAGTCTATCTTCTGTCACTCCCA
The DNA here is from genome assembly GCA_000613065.1 of Richelia intracellularis. Taxonomy (GTDB): domain Bacteria; phylum Cyanobacteriota; class Cyanobacteriia; order Cyanobacteriales; family Nostocaceae; genus Richelia; species Richelia intracellularis_B. The sequence goes on from CBZS010000499.1 coordinate 2,877, forward strand.
GGGGAATCTGCACGAAGGGAGCAGGAGTAACTTCTGTGGGCACATCTGCTGTTGGTTCATACCTGGATAATAATTCATCATCCCACTCCTTGGGGTTGTGGGGATCACAATTACTGAAAGAGCCAGGAATAACTTCAATGGGGGGAATCAAAGCGTGAATCGCCCTTGCCATTACTGATTTTGCCGTACCCCGACGACCTGCGATGGCTACTCCTCCCAATTCCGGATCAACTGCTGCTAATAAAAGAGCTAGCTTAATCGCTTCTTGACCAACTACTGCGGTTAGAGGAAAACTGGTAATACTTGGTGTCAGGATAGGAGCAGGCATAGTTTAAAAAAACATTTCATCTAGGTCTTTAGCATATCAAAACCTGGCTGGGTTTTGGATTTTAGATTTCGCTTGCGCTCAATCGAACGATCTTGAATTAAACATCCATACCAACACAAGAAAAATACTTGCACAAATGGAATTTATAGGAGGATAATCTCCATCTAGGTTTTATTATTCCCTAACGAGAGCAGAAATTACCTACAGAGGGAAAAAACATTGTAGGCAAAACCAGTATAAAATACTACTATACTAGTCTCAGTATTAAATTATGTAATATGGCTCCGATCGCAGAGAATAAATTCTGTTAACGATGTTTAAGATCAAAGAACAATTATTTATAATCCATATGTATCAAGACCTCAGAGGATAGGTAAGATTGTTCGTATCATTACCCAAGACAAATTTTTCCGGAAGGTTATGATCACAGAATGTTGTTAAGATAACTGTAAAAAAATATATTATGTCCGTAACTGTAGATACTCAGCGTACCAGTCGCTTTGTTGAGCCATGGGCATACATGCCTCTGGGAGGATCGGCATTAGTATTTCTGGCGTTAATTATATCCCCTATTTTTAAAAGATCCTTGGTTAATCAGAATATTACTGTTAACAAGGGAAATCCTGTCAAGTTGAAATAATTTATCCTCAGGCCCCAGTTAATAGGTGCATTGCGGGTAGATGTGGAAGCGAGAATTAGTAATAACCAGTGGGTGACTTACGAAATCCAACTTCTTGACAAACAGGGTAAATTAATTGCTTCTGGAGTTAAGCAAGCTTGGAGATAATCTGGTCGTTGGTATGAAGATGGAGAGTCTGTAACCTTATCGGAGAGAGACTTAAAGGGTGCTCTTCACGTAAAATTTAAGAAAGAAGAACCTGTCACCTTGAGTCTCAATGTATTGGGTTATGGCAGGGGAAATAGAGATGTTAATTTACCCGTACCTTTTCAGGTTAAGCTAGAAAATGGTGCTATTGACACCCGCCATTTATGGCCCGGTCTCTTCCGTTCTTTGGGATTAGGAACCATAGCATTTTTATCCGTACCGAAAATTGGCAAAAAAGCGATCGCAGAAAGGTTAAACGATAGTGATCCCAGTGGTAGAGCGACTGTTGGTGGGACTAATAAGTTAGTACGAGTAAATATAAACGTCAAATCCTATGAAACCTCTCCTAAAGCCTTAGAAGTCAGGTTATTTATTAATAACTCCTATGGAGAACAAGTATATGCTGGCTCGGAATCCATGACACTCAACTTCAAGGGAGAAGATGGCAAATTTGAAGGAGCAAGTGGTAGTATGCAGAAATTTTTCCTATTCGATAGCCAAGACTCCTACGGTTTTCTATTAGGATCTGGAAATTAGTCACAGACAATTCTAACGCTTACAACAACAGGCAAGAGTCTGTTAGGTTTCACCTTAAGTTGACAGTAGTAAAATCTTAGGCCTAAATCTATAATTTGTATGACAAATAAAACGGCTCGATATAACTTCGTATAACCCCAGGGGAAATTCATCTAACTTTTAATATGTCTTTTTGAGGGAAATTGCTTTATTAGACAGAGAATCATATTTTCTGACAACCCCCATATTTGGATGCAGATGAGGTTTAATTGCTTAGTTATGCTACCCTAATTATAAAATAATAATTATTTACTAGAAACAATTTATTATCATATTGCAATTACAATCATATTACTAATATTTATACTTTTATATAGTAGCATTTTTTATTAGTTATGTTGATATTACATTCTTCTTAATACAATAAATTTGAATGTTATATGAAAGTAAAAAAAAACTGAATTAACATTATTAAAACGCCTTTTTTTATTTAACAATTGGGGATATTGTTCAGTATATAGGTAGATACTGGCTAGTAGAAGGTAGCCTTACCTATGATGTTGATGGGTATACCTGGATGGAATATATGTTGCAGGACGGGGATGATATTCGCTAGCTATCTGTGGAAGAATATGACATGGTTTAGGTGGCATTTTTAGAAGCTAATAATCAATTGGAAGTTAGTCATAACCCACCCGAACAGTTAAGTTTTGCTAGAGAGAACTATCGTCGTGTTGACTCTGGTACAGCTAAGATGACTCACCAAGGTATAATTGTGAGACGTAATGCTCAACGTTGCCAATATTTTGATTATGAAAGCCCTAATGATAAAGTACTTTCCATTTAAATTTGGGACGGAGAAATGGAAGTTAGCGTTGGTGAGAGAATTAGTCCTAGAGACCTAACTCTATTCCCTGGTGATGCTAGAAGGCTTTATGGGGGTTAAATAAATATTTGCTGGGTATAAAAAAATGTTAAATAAAAACAACTATTTCCACCAAAATTTACGCGAATTGGTAGTTATTTTAGATCAACACTTCAATCCTGTTTCAAGGACTTTTGCTATGAGCTAGGGACTTATAGGGGAGCATCCCAAATATTTAAATTTGTACATATTGCTCCCACTTATAGTCACTGGCAAATTGTTTTAATTGTCTTAATTGGATTATTACTGATTGTTTAGTTAGCCTGTACAACAACATCTGTTTTTAGAGCATTGTGTAAATATTTACGAGTGATAGCTATTAATTGATCTTCATCAATTGGTTTACCGAGAAATTCGTTAGTTTCCACTACCTTTGCCCTAACTCGATCTACTATGCCGTCACTACTAGTTAAAATAATTACAGGTGTCTCTGCTAGGCTAGATATTCTACGTAGGGTTTGCTGAAAAAAGAGAAAAAGTAGTTGCTGTGGGAATATCAGACCAGAGAAATATATTTAGATGCAAAAAAAAAACGAGAAAATAGCACAAAACCCATGCATAACAATACGAGTAACAATACTGGTGTTATTAGTACTTATGTACAGAAAATCAGAGCAAACTCAAATTTCAGCATCAAAGTTCCTTCTCCCATTTGAGGGGAAGTTGTCTTGTGAAAATAGGTGGGTAATGATGGCTGATTTGATTCCCTGGCAAGAATTTGAAGATGAATATGCGAGCCTTTTCTCCGAACAGATGGGGGCATCAGCAAAGTCATAAGGGTGGGACTCTTTTAGTAAGACGGGGAGTGGAACTTAGACAGCTATTGGAAGAGGTGGAGGGGTAGTAGAACAACGAGCTTTGCTTTGAGAACTTGCTTGAGCAAAGGAATACCACTAGAGTACAAAGCGGGGTGATTGCGTTTATGTTCTTGTTGTAGATGAAACTGCCAATACTCATCCTAATCGCCACTGATGTATAAAGAACCCAGGGGTAAAACAGCCTCAGCACCCCTCATGATCCATCTAGCCCCAGTGATATCCATCCTGTCTTTAATCAGGTGGCGACAAGCACGCAGCCTCAATCACCCCCGTGGCGATGGGCAATCCAGCTTTTAAGTAATCCTCATATTTGAGGTATTTGGCATTGTTAAGTAAATATCTAGCACAGGTATCCACGGGTTTACGTTCTTGGGGGGTCAGTTTGGGTAAAGTCGCACTCCGGCGCATACCTGGGGCAACTGAACTTGATTTGCCTTCAAGGATAAGCTGTAAACGTTTGCTCACCCAAGGTTCTGCCTGTGTTGAAGTCTGAGAATAAAAGACAAATGCAGCTTTCCACAAATACTCAATCACATGGATAATATCCCTGTCTTAGTCCATGAGAGAGAATATTGCGGTGTTGGTAGATTAAACTCCCCATCCAAAGGAAATAGGGTATTTATCTTTCTTCCTCCATAACCGATTCTATTGGCGATTACTGTGCCAAATAATCTGGTCAATTTCCGCGACAATTTTTTCTTGTGTGTTCTGTTTACTCAGTCTGTGCCTGCACACTCTCCCTATATTTCATCTTGACTGCGTTTATCAAAATATCTTTGTTTGTAACAACCGTCTCAATAGTTCGTATCCATTCTCAAGTAACTTACTCTCTATCTGGGAGTGTTCTAACCCACAAATGCTGTCTGAGTCTAACCAACTAACTATCTGTTCAAATAGTTCTCGTGCTTGTGACCAAAACATACCTTGATTTGATGTAGAACCTTGCATAGGGTGTGGAACTGTTCCTGTTTTTTCACTTTTTAGAAGCCAATTCCATCAAGTACATTTTTGGCTGTCAATACTAGTCTGGTTGATTTGTCATTTATTATTCTTATATCATACTCCGTACTACCAAAAGAGTCGCACCCAATTCATTTATTAACGTTGGCTTCTTTGAAATAGATTTCCAACCTCAGTGAGGAGCGGTGCTGGATTCTAAAGTTTTTTGGTGGTCCCTGTCGTAAATATTATCTTCTTTGCTAACTAACCTCCAGAATGTGGGTTCAAAAATACAACATTTTGCGCGCACCTGCGGAATGTGGGGTGAAGGCTAGGACCTCAGTAATAACCTGCTTCCCTAGCATAATCAGGAATTTTGGCATTGCGGAATTGGTATTCTAGTAATTGACATCAGGTAGGTTTTTTTCATTGAAACCCTTGTAGAATTTCTAATTATACTCCAAGACAACACACCCCAATTTGGGCATTTATCAAAAATGGGATGCTCCATCCATTACTGTTTTATACAGTAACTCCTAAAGCAAAGTTAACAGTATAAGGTTCTTCTAAAGATTGCTGAGTACTTGCTTTAATAATATCCAGATATATCAACAAAGATTTAATTTGTTGAGAGTTAGGACGATAAGTCAAGCTACCTCGTTTTTCAAATAAAGGTACAGTTGCAAGTTGCTTATAGAAACTGTTTTCTTGGGAAATAGGTGCTAACCAATGATAGTCTAAAGTCCCAGGAAGCAAACCTGATGGTAGTTCACCTTCAATAAAAGTTAATAACCTTTGTTGACAAATACGGGTGTTAATACCACGACCTTCAAATAGTTGAGTAATTTCATTTAGTGATATTTCCCTATCTGGCAATAAACGTAACAATTCAGTGAAGAGAAAATAATCTGTGTATTGTTGTTTGGGTATATCTAATGCTTGTGGATGTAGTGGCAATAGTGCTAAACCGTATGCTGTACGACTACAGGCAGGACTACCATTATCACCTACGTATGGGTCTTGAATGATTTTTGCATTGGGAAGTTTTTGTCTTAACCACTTAGTAACGGCAGTAATTGATGAGACTCCACCTGTGAGAATAGCTTGATTAATAGCTTCTGTGGGAATGCCCCTTGCTACTAAGAGTTTATTTAATTCCCGATTGAGACGACGAACAAAGGGGACAAAAACTTGACTTTCTAAGTCACGACGTTGCAATGTCCAACGTTGATCAGCTAGTTCTAATGTAAAAGATTCTTGGTGTTGCAAAATTAATTTTAAGGCAACTGCGGCATCTAATACGGCTTTGCCTAAGAGGGAGCTTTCTAAACGCTGTTGTAGGTGAATCCGTTCTGGAATATCAGGTTCTCCTGGTCGGGGAAGTTTTAGTTCGGCTAATCTTAAACTATGCCAACGCATTTGTTCTAAACCAGGGATGGATGGTTGCCAATGCCAAGGATCGCGACTGATGGTTTTTGTTAGTTCTGGATTGACCTGACTTGATTCTCGCCATTTTTCTGGTAGAAGTAATTGAGAAATAATATCTTGCTCAATGCCTTTGCCTGCATAAGCAAAACCATGGAGCATGAAATCATCATGATTCAAGTCTAGTAGATTGTTTGGTACATCAATTAGCCCCATTTCCGTGGTACTCGCACCAATATTAATGATTAAGGTATTTCCTTCTAGGGGTTGATTGTCATGGGGAAGAGCATTGGGAACATTGAATTTAATTGGTTCTCCATTAGGATTATCTAATGCTGCGAGTAAATTAGCGATCGCATCTTCGATAAAAAATACTTGTTGGGGATGTTCGACGATTTTACCTGTGATTAAGGCTTCTCTGAGGTTAAAGCGATATTGTTCTGAGCTATTGGCAGGGCAGTTACAAATTACCCCAGCTATGTTGCTGATAATTTGATGAAATTTTTGTTGCTGAATTCCTACTGCACAGGCGATTAAACCAGGGGTAGTACTGGTTCGATCTGATTTGAGAGTGAGTAGCAATTTGGAGAGCGATCGCACTACCCAAACTAAAGGCACGGTAGAGTATTCATTTAGTTCTAGAAATGGTTCCCACTTTTGCTGATTTTTATAGGGTATTGCTATCTGGAGATAGGGCTTTAATTGGGCAGAAAATAGATTTTGTAATTGTTCTGGTGGGGCAGGTACATTTTCCTGCTCTCCCGGTTTTTCTGTTACTACTGTGGGAATATAAACTTCTGCAGGTAAACGGAATGAGCTTCCTGGGGAGTTGGGATTACTTGGTTCTTCTGATGACCAATAAATGGGATACACTTCTGTGGTGGAGCGATTTAGTAATACTGCGGAAATACCTGTACTACCTAAATCAATGCCCAGGTACCATATACCTTCAACTGTACCGATGGGAAGATCTGGGGTATTAACTCGGTTAAAAACAGATAGTTGAGAATTAGCTTTTTGGTCGTTTACAGTCGAATTAGTTGCAAGTTCAGTGGTTGTTACCTCTGGGGTTTGTGTTTCTTCTAGTGGGGTTAATTTTGCCCCCACCGCAACTTTTTCTAATGTTTCACTCAGTACTTGCTCTTCGGGTGAATTACTGGGAAACTCTAGAGTGGAATTAGTTGCTTCTAGTTCCTCAGTTAAGTTGTGTTGAGAGTCGAATCCGTTGTCAAATAGGTCTAAATCCTGGGGTAGTTGCTGTAAATTATCCTCATCTAAAGATATTTCTGGAACCTCAACTTCCCTATAAACTTTTTCTTGTAATAAATTTTCCTGGGGAGAAGCCAAAACATAATCATCTAAAGATTTTTCTAAATAGCCTGATTCTGTATCTGCTACTAAAGACTTAGCATCATACTCCACGGACGTATTGTCTGGATTTGTCTCGTCTGTTTCTGCTTTAGCGATACTAGATTCCTCTGGGGATGTTTCTTCTGTATAAGCAAACAAATCACTTAAACTGCCAATGCTTTCTTGGGTAATTGGCTCAACGGTATCTGTACTACTTGGGGCTAAAGGTATTTGCGAAGGGATATTATCGAGTGTGTTCTTTGCTGGTTCTGTAATCTCAGTATTAGTGTTGTTATCGATGTCTGATGTATTATTTTTTTTTATTATTTCTTGGGGGATAGCACTATT
>CBZS010000500.1 GCA_000613065.1 Richelia intracellularis
GATGTTTCAAAGATTACCGAGACCCCAATAAAGTTTTATATCCAGTTCATAACTTAATTGCACAAAGGATATATATATGGCTTAATCATGGGGTATGAAGACATAAATGACCATGAAATTCTACGTCACGCTCCAATATTCGCACTTGCGGAAGGAAAGGTTATTAACTCAGAACAAGAATTAACGACTTTGGCGGGGAAAAGCACCTTAAATCGTCTCGAACATTGTCCAGAAGACGTATCTTCAATAGAAAATAGTCGGTATCATCGTATTGACTATGATGCTAAGGCGATAGAAACACTTTTAGTTGAGCTATTTTTAGAATCTTATCATCAGCCACCCCGACAGATAATAATAGATTTAGATGTGACGGATGATTTAGTTCATGGTGATCAAGAAGAAACATTCTTTAATCCGTATTACAAAGGATATTGTTATGCTCCCCTTTATATTTTTTGTGGTAAACATTTACTTGCTGCAAAACTTCGTGCATCCAACTTAGACCCGGCACCATGGGGGTTAGAAGAATTACAAAGAGTAATAAAAATAATACGCTCTCCATGGAGAAA
>CBZS010000501.1 GCA_000613065.1 Richelia intracellularis
AAAGCTGGATTCCCCATCGCCACGGGGGTGATTGAGAGTGCTTGTCGCCACCTGATTAAAGACAGGAAGGATGGATCTCACTCGGGCTAGATGGACCATGAGGGGTGCTGAGGCTGTTTTACCCCTGGTTTCTTTATACATCAGTGGCGATTGGGATGAGTATTGGCAGTTTCATCTACAAAAAGAAGATAAACCCAATCACCTGGCTTTGTACTCTAGTGGTATTGCTTTGAGCAAGCAAGTTCTCAAAGCAAAGCTCGTTGTTTTACTACCGCTCCACCTCTTCGAATACCTGTCTAAGTTCCACTCCCCGTCTTACTAAAAGATTCCCATCCATTTCGATTCTGGTCAACTGAACATGGTTCAAGAGGTGGTGACGAACTAAATCTTGTGGAAGCAGGAAAAAACTATGGTTGCCCATTAGTTACCCACAGTAAAGAATATACTGGAGGAGAGATTTCCAACAAGCGTTCACAACCAGGTATGATAGACCCAAAAGTCGTTTGTACTCCTGCAATTGCACCTTCAGGATTAGCAGTATATTCAGGTAAACGCTTTCAACCATGGAAAGGAGATTTGTTTGCAGGGGGATTAGTTTCTCGCGATGTTCGTCGTATTGATTTGGATGC
>CBZS010000502.1 GCA_000613065.1 Richelia intracellularis
TTAATGATGGATTTAGCCATGATGGGGGCAGGTACAGGGGCTATCTTAGAACCAAGATGTATTAGCAAGCTCCCACCTATCCGTAACCACCTCAATGTCATCATGGTAGGTGAAATTGGCTCTACTCCCAAGGAATTACGTAGGGAAGAGACAGAGGTTAAGACTGAAGGGAATAAAGCGATAATTTATGTGGGTGATAGTCGTCAAGGGTGGGTAAAATCATACCAAACCTTATTGGAGTTAGCCGCAAGTGAAGAATTTTCTGGAGAGGTTGAGGTTATAGTCGATCTCAGGGATGTTCGTCAAGCAGGAGAAACCCTCAAAGGCTTTGGTGGTGTTGCCAATCCCATCAAACTATCAGGCCTGTATCAGCGTTGTGCTTCCATTCTCAATAAAGCAGTGGGAAGACAACTCAATTCAGTGGAATGTTGTCTCTTGATCGACGAGCCCGCTATTGCAATTGTTGCAGGTAACATACGTAGAAGTGCGGGTATTCGTCAAGGTATCAATGACGATAATTTATTTGCAGATGCTAAGGCTAACCTATGGCAACAAGGCTCAGACGGTAATTGGCGTATCGATCCTGAACGAGATGCTTTGCGGATGGCAAACCATACCAGGGTATTCCATCAAAAGCCATCCTTAGAAGAGTGTATCAATGCTGTTCGTAAACAATATTACAGTGGTGAAGGAGCTATTCAGTGGGCTGGTGAAGCTGTAGCTAGAGCAAATAAAGATCTGTTCTCTTCATCAGGATTAACCATAGAATTTTTACAGGCTTACGAGCAAGGTAAAGCTAAGGAATGGATACAAAAACACAATCCTAATATTGATGCCCAAGAATTAGAGCATCGCCTAGGTCGGTATGGATTAAACCCGTGTGGTAATCAATAATATATTGCCTCACGAAAAAAACTCGGCAAAATCGGTGAAGGCTGAAATGCTAATACCGAGGTAACTGTAAGAATTAAAAAGCTTACAGCACCGTACAGAGTAGAGGGTGAACCTTAGATTCTCTAAGAATATAAACCTCCACGAGTGCCGAGCTACCAAAGGTTTTTTAAGTATTTGGTAGAAAATGTACTCGGAACTAGCACAAATCAGAAAGTGCTAGAGCTAAAGGATAAAGAGCCTTTAGGGTAACAAATTGGAAATTATTGGTACTAACTTCCACTGCAATCTCAGTGAAATACACTTAAATCAAATTGACCCCCAAAATTATAAAGAACAGGAAGAAGCATTTACTGCTGGTGCCTTATCTGTAGCCGTATTGTTAAATCATAAATTTGTAGAACCCCGCTATCAATATAGTCGGGAGTTGGACCCTATTGTGGGTGTATCCTTCACTGGTTTATTTGACTTCTTTGTCCATGCTTTTGGAGTAGATTGGTTGCGTTGGTGGGAGCAAGGTAGGCCGGAAACACCAGAAGGTTTAAGCTTTAAACACAAAGAGCAGGAATATCTCAGCCGTTGGAAGGATATTGTTCATCGAGTAGTCTGGAATTATTGTGATTCTCATAATATTAAGCGTCCCAATCGGTGTACTACTGTTCAGCCTAGTGGAACAAAGTCCTTATTAACCAATGCTTCCCCCGGTTGGCATCCCCCAAAAGCCCAAAGATTTATCCGCCGGATTACCTTTGGTAAAAACAATCCCGTCGCTTTAGCTTGCTTGGAATATGGTTACAGTATTGTTCCTTCCCAATCTGATAAGGACGAAGAAGGAAACTTACTCAATGATCCCTTTGATCCCCGGTGTACGGAATGGTTGGTAGAAATACCTGTGGCTGTACCTTGGGCTGATTTACCCGGTGCTGATACAATCGAGATCAATAAATTTAATGCTTTGGCACAAATGGACTTCTATATGCAAGTACAAAAGTTTTATACTGCCCATAATACCTCTGCAACTATAGAATTGCGGGAAAATGAGGTGGAAGCTTTAGGTACTCGTATTTATGAAGCCATTCGTAATGATGAGGGTTATATTAGCGCTGCACTTTTAGCTAGATTTGACGATCATCAAAGCTTCCCCCGTTTGCCCTTTGAGCCTATCAACAAGCAGCAATATAATGAACTAATGCAACAGGTAGAAAAACGTCGGCAAACTGATGATTTTCATGCAGCTCTCAGTCGCTATGATACTGGTGAATTGATGGAAGCTGGACCTGCTGGTTGTGATTCTGACAAGTGTATGATGCCAGAATCAACTCCTAATAATATGCCTCATTAATTTGGTAGAATTGACACATTCATGACCTAATTAACAGCGAGCAGTTGATTCAACTGCTCGCTGTTAATTAACGCAAAAGCTTACGAATCATACTGTTAGCTTGAGATTCATAACTACCGCCAAATAAATTGAAATGGTTGACAATATGGTATAAATTGTAGAGATTTTTTCGGCGTTCATACCCAGAGTCTAGGGGAAACACTTCGTTGTATCCTTGATAAAATACCCGGGGAAAACCACCAAACAATTCTGTCATGGCAATGTCAACTTCGCGATCGCCATAATAAGTTGCAGGGTCGAAAATCACTGGTTCTCCTTCCACTGTACAACCAGCATTACCACCCCACAAATCCCCATGCACTAGGGATGGTTGTGCTTCATGTCCAGCTAGAAGTTCGGGTATTGCTGCTAATAACTCCTCTGCTTGGGTAAAATGTCCGCCCCGTCTTCTACCTAATTTAAATTGATAACCAAGGCGATGTTGGGCATAAAATTCCCCCCAACCCTCTGTCCAAGTATTAATTTGTGGTGTGGAACCAATGGTATTTTGCATAT
>CBZS010000503.1 GCA_000613065.1 Richelia intracellularis
TTGGCGGATACTTTCTACCATATCTTCTGTATTATATTGGACATATCCCAACACCTCATTCATAGTATCACCTTTGACAACGTGTTTAATTTTGTAGCCATTGGGAGTAACTTGGATGTGGACTGCATTGGTATCACCAAAGAGGTTATGCAGATTGCCCATAATTTCTTGGTAAGCCCCATTCAAGAACATTCCTAAATAATATGCTTCTCCGGACTCTAGTGGGTGTAGTTCTAGAATTGACTTAACATCTCTAAGATCGATAAAGCGATCAATCTTACCATCACTGTCACAGGTGAGGTCTGCTAAAATTGCTCGACGGTTTGGTTCCTCATCCAACCGGTGAATAGGCATAATAGGGAAAAGTTGATCGATCGCCCAACAATCTGGTGCAGATTGAAATACTGAAAGATTTACATAATAAATGGAAGCCATAATTTTTTCTAGGTCTTCCAATTCATCCGGTACATATTCTTGCTTCCTGGTCATATCTAGCACTTTTTGACAACAAGCCCAGTAAAGTTGTTCTGCCTTAGCTCTTTCCCTAATGCTGAGAATACCTAAATTGAAGCGACTGATAGCTTCTTCCTTAAACTGAGCTGCATCGTGGTAAAACTCTTGATAGTTATCTTGGTTAATTAATTGATAGGTTTCCCAGAGGTAGGAGATAACCTGGGATTCTCCTTCTTGGGGTAATTCAGGAGGAATTGAATTGACTTCACTGGCACTGAGAATATCAAAAATCAAGACAGATTGATGGGAAGCAATCGCTCTGCCACTTTCACTTATCAATGTGGGTACAGGTAAATTATTCTCAACACAGGTATCTTGTAACTCTGCCACAATATCATTGGCATAGTTTTGCATGTTGTAATTCTTGGAAGTATAGAAGTTAGTTTGGGAGCCGTCATAGTCTACACCCAAGCCACCACCGACATCTAGGTATTTCATATTGGCTCCCAATAAAGCTAACTCGACATAAATACGACTAGCTTCTTGGATGGCATCTTTTATTACATTGATGGCAGAAATTTGGGAACCGACATGAAAATGCAATAGTTGTAGAGAATCTAGTAAATTAGCATCTCGCAACCTATCTACAACATGGATAATTTCGGGAATGGTCAGTCCGAACTTTGCGCGATCGCCACTGGAAGTACCCCATCTTCCCATACCTTGGGTACTGAGTTTTGCTCTCACACCCACAATTGGCTTAATGCCTAACTGCTGACTTACTTTAATCACTAAATCCACCTCTTCAATTTGCTCTAGAACAATGATTGGGGTTTGTCCGAGCTTTTGAGCCAGCATCGCAGTTTCGATGTATTCTTCGTCCTTGTAGCCATTACAAATTAACAATGCTTCTGGGGTATCTAACAAAGCCAGAGCAATCATTAATTCTGGTTTTGAACCGGCCTCTAAGCCAAATTGATGGGGCTTACCAAACCGAACTAAATCCTCAATTAAATGGCGTTGTTGGTTGCATTTGACGGGAAACACACCACGATATACACCGGAGTAATTATAGCGAGCGATCGCTTTAGCAAAACAAGCATTTAATCGTTCAATTCGGTCTTCCAAAATATCAGAAAAGCGAATTAACAAAGGTAGTCCCACATTACGTTGTTTGATGGCTTGTACCAATTCAAATAAATCCAGGGAACCACCGCGTTCGCCTCTGGGAGAAACTGTTACATGACCAGCTGCATTAATGGAAAAATAAGGTTGTCCCCAACCTTCTATGCGGTATAGTGCTTCACTATCCTCAATTTTCCAAGGACGAGATGTAGGGATAGTACTGGGAGAGGATTGTTTGTTACTTTCCTTTTGTTGTTTTTCTTGCTTCACTTCTATTTCCTGTTCGGTGGAGGATAACTTCACTACCTCATTGGCTGTCACAGTTAATTCAACACCCATTTCTTCCTTTCCTTTGTTTGTTACCCACGAACCTACAATTTAACTTATTAGTATCGCGACTGAAATATACCCAAGGATACTTTGTAAGATAAACTCTGATTGGTTGCCTTAAGGGTGAACAACCAAGAATGAAGAAAATCTATTGTCATTAGGTTTTGCTCAGTCACGGGTGCTTTAGAACCTATACTTCTACAATAAATTAGGGTTCTACTAACCCAGTTATTTGTCAACTTTCTACGACAAATGAAACAGTATAAAGTATAACTTGTTAATTAGTTTGAGGAGATAGCTTTGGAACGTACATTCTTAGCCATTAAACCTGATGGGGTACAACGCGGACTAGTGGGTGAAATAATCCGTCGCCTTGAAACTAAAGGTTTTACGTTGGTAGGTTTAAAGTTGATGAGCGTCAGTAAGGAATTGGCGGAATCCCATTATGATGTTCACCGGGAAAGACCATTTTTTGACAGCTTAGTAAAGTTTATTACCTCTGCCCCTATAGTAGCGATGGTTTGGGAAGGTGATGGCGTAGTTGCATCTGCAAGAAAGATCATCGGCGCAACCAATCCCTTAACCTCTGATCCTGGAACCATCCGCGGGGATTTTGGGGTGAGTATTGGTCGTAACATTATTCATGGTTCCGATGCTGTCGAAACTGCCAAAAGAGAGGTGGCTCTATGGTTTAAGGATGAAGAATTAGTTAATTGGCAACCACAAATGACAACTTGGTTGTACGAGTAATTTAATACTTAGTTAACTCATACATTTTTTGTGTAATTTCATGCTAAGGCTCAGCCTTGGTAGGTGTAACGTTAGTCTCTGCCTCAGTTTTGAGGCGGAGCTTCCAACGATGTGTTCCTTTCCAAAATTAACGTTTGCATAATTCTAGATTCCCTCTACGAATTGGAATGCCATCAGAGACCCAACCTTTTACAGGAACACTAATAGCTAGCCAATTACGTCCCTGTTACTCTACAACTACTGCGGGGTAAATTGTTGGTTCAAGCATTGTATTGTTAGCGAGCACACCCAGTATGGGAGATTTTTTTCGGGGTTCAGCAGGAACGAACAAACCATTACCGATAGGAGAATTTACCTGTAAGCAAGTTACATTTTCGAGACTGGATTTAATGGCAATGTTGGTAAATCTATGGAGAAAATACCCTTTTACTCGACAGCTATACTCTACTTTCCCCATACCAATCTGGTTCACAGAATGACTTAATCGAAACCAATAATCAATCTTTTTTTGGGGAATACCAGAACTTTGAGCACAAGCATGTTAAAAATCTAAGTCTCCTCCTAACTCTAAATTCGAGAAACCAGAGGAAAAATCTGCTTGGGAAATTTCCGACTTTGGTTGCCATACAGTCCACCCAGCTTCTGGGATTGTATTTATATTGTTTATTTATTCTGATTGACGAGAGTTTGCGACAGCCAGCGATGCAAAATAGAACCAAGAAAGAACGAAAATTCCTGTTCTTAAAAATTTCATAATTTGATTATTCTGAACAGCATATGAATCTGGAACAAAACACTAACATTTCAGGCATATATTATGTCTGTATCTGGCTCTCAAATTTTGTTTCAGCCATTCAGCATTGTGAGCTATTCGGCTATCGCATTGGTCAAGAAGGTAAATTATCGGCAACAGCAGCACAGCAATTATATGGGGTCAATTCTGCCTTACATTCTGTACGTCTCCACCATCCAAATGCCGATCATCGTTTAATTCGGTTAATGATTTGGCACCAACCAACTAATCAGGGACTAGGCACTAGTTGAATGAAGATTAAAGACAATCGCTGGGAGACAAGCTTAACTGGGGATATTTTGAGCATATTAAATCAATAGGGTGCGACTCTTTTAGGAAGACGGAGAGTGGAACTTAGACAGGTATTGGAAGAGGTGCAGGGCTAGTAGAACAAAGAGCTTTGAGAACTTGCTTGAGCAAAGGAATACCACTAGAGTACAAAACCAGGTCATTGCGTTTATGTTCTTGTTGTAGATGAAACTGCCAATACTCATCCCAATCGCCACTGATGTATAAAGAACCCAAGGGTAAAACAGCCTCAGCACCCCTCATGGTCCATCTAGCCCCAGTGATATCCATCCTGTCTTTAATCAGGTGGCGACAAGCACGCTGAATCACCCCCGTGGGGATGGGGAATCCAGCTTTTAAGTAATCGTCATATTTGAGGTATTTGGCATTGTTAAGTAAATATCTAGCACAGGTATCCACCAGGTATCCACCGGTTTAGGTTCTTGGGGGGTGAGTTTGGGTAAAGTAGCACTCCGGCGCATACCTGGGGCAACTGAACTTTATTTACCTTGACGGATAAGCTGTAAACGTTTGCTCTCCTAAGCTTCTGCCTGTGTTGAAGTCTGAGAATAAAAGACAAATACAGCTTTCCTTTCCACAAATACTCAATCACATGGATAAAATCTAGGACAATTGTTAAGTTGAGATTCTGTTTTTTTGCAAATTTCTTTAGCAAGGATAATTGTTTCTTATTACCATCAACTAAGGCACAGAAACGTTTGTGTTTGTTTGGGTCACGGAAGATTGCCTCATCAAAGGCTTCTGAAATAACCTTTTCGGGCTCTTTGGCTAAAGAAGCCCAAACACCCTTACCAATTGGTCAAGGTCGGTTAATTTTCCTATCTTCATCGGATGGGTTAACAATTTGTTGGGGTGTACGTACAAAGTAATTAATTGTATAAACACTAGCTATTCTCGCCATTCGCTTTGCGTTGTGCTTTTCACCCTTTGTTAAGCGTTTGTTTAACTTTTTCCTTGAAGCTAAGGCTCTTTTTTGAGTATTGGCAGGTAAGTCCGATGTTCGCACTACAATACTCTTCCCGTCCGCGCTAATTACGACTATTTCTTCTGTGTCTTGCAACTGTTTTGACTGAGCTTGTTGCTGGTGGTAGAAATCATCAAAATCTGAAGCACTATGGTAAGCCAGTTCTTCTGCTTGTCGCTTAGCTATTTTGGCTGCTGTTGTTTTTTCTATGATTGCTGTTGTTTTTCTAAATCCCGAACGCGCTACTTCTATTGCTAATCGCTGTCTTAGGGGATTTATAAGAAAGAATTTACCAATGAAAGTAAGATGTAATGTTGATCAGTAAAAAAACAGGGGCAAGTATTTTGGAGTATGCTAGACCCACCACAGGAACCCAAATCATTAACAAGATCACAAATAGAAGACTTGCTGTTGGCAGCATGGAAAATGAATGGAGTAGAACTTCGGTGCTTTCAAGCTGAGATGACGTTGAAATATTGCCAAGGTAGAGCAACGTTAGCACAAACAGTATTCGGTTGGGGTAGAGAAAATATAGAGTTAGGGTTAGTGGAAAAAGAACAGGGATAATCTGTGTGGGATTACAATCAGCCTTTAGCACAGCAAAGCGTTGCCAGGAGAAACGACCTCTTGTGGCATTATCCCTGGGACAAATTGCAGAATCTGATTCTCAACAAGACCCAACATTTAAAACTTCCTTAGCCTATACCCGCTTAACAGCAACATCCGCACTAGAAAAACTCAAAGAACACTGTTCCTGTTTTTTCACTTTTTACAAGCCAATTCCATCAAATACATTTTTGGCTGTCAATACTACTGTGGTTGACTTCTTATTTATTATTCTCATATCAGACTTCGTACTACTAAAACAGTTGCACTCTTTTCATATAGAGGAAGCCAAAGCCTCTGGTTGGGAAATTAATCATACCCATGGCCATTGGGAAATTAGGCGTTGCTGAATCAGGGGATGATTTAAATAAATTTTCAACGATTTATCAATGCTTTCAAACGCTAATTCATCCCGCACTTATGCAATGCTGGAAATTATTTATAACAAACAACAAAAAAGTCTTTCTTTTTATGCTCCCTTGTGTGGTAAGAGATAAATGTTAATGCTACAACCCCTGACACCACAGGTTTTGTTTCACAGATATGGTTACACTATCCCCAATTACGGCAAGATTCACCCCACTTGCCTGATGCAAACCAGCCAATTCACCCACATGGGCATGGTAGTACAAGATGACAGCAAGGAAACATTGAAATTTTACGAACAGGTTTTAGGATTATTGCGATCACGGGATGATGTGGAAACTAGTTACGAGTCTTCACTGGCAGAAAGATAAATTTTTGACCTCAAAAGGGGTGAAAAGTTCTTTGTCACCCCTTTTGACGATCCTCGCTCATCCCAGACAGACTATATGGCTGCCCATAGCGGTAGACTATATATTATCCGCTTTCCCGAACATATCAACCTAGAATCAAAGTTTCATTTAGCCCAACCTGGTAGTTTAGGTATGTGTTTGTATACTTATACGGTCAATAACTTGAACTCATGCTTAGAGCCAGTTGAATCAAGTGTAGTAAAAAAAATCACCTCCATTGCTGCCAATGAATTCTGCGAAATGAGTTTTTCTTTTGTGGCACCAGATCGTTATTTCTGCACACTGATGGAAGATTAAGGTGTATTGAAAAGTATTATCCTATCAACAGTTTTGATGTGTAAAGTAATTGTACTGTGATTGCCTCTGAAGGAGTTAGTCGTTACAACGGGAACCCCCTACCAGTTCGGTAGTTATTCATGGGGTAGATTCCCAAGAACACAAACACACTAACTCACCGCAACGCCGTTCTTTCAGCAATGCAGCAGCCCGTCAGAATTAATAGAATAGACCACCAGGTAAAGTATTTCCATCGCTTGACAGATTAATTGCCAATGGAAAAATTTTGTCAATATTTTTATTAAGTTATGTCAAAGTAACTGGCGTGATTAGTTAACTTTACTTATGCTTTTGGCGTTTTTTAGTTATACTCAATATTAAATCAATAATACCAGGTTTAAGAACTACTGAACAAAGCCTGATCAAAGAACGGCTCAACAAAAAATGGTCGTATGCATTACCAACAATAGCATTAAGTTTTTTATTGAGTAGCTGTGAGCAACCGAGAATAGCTATAGGTAATGGTTGTATAAATCCTCATTTTTTTATGGTAGTAATGGTGCCATGTTCAAATTTACGGGGGATGACTGTGATAGGGAGGTTAAAGGTGAGTTTGACTTTGAGGATGTTACGGTTAAACCACAGGTCAGTCTTAGGGGCGAAGTAATAGAAACAGAAGTATGTGATTTTTTTTTTGCTGTGCCAACTATTGCTTTGAAGATGAGTGAGGTTTTTCTCCAAGCGGCTTATGCATACCAAAATGATGATTATCCTGGTGATGGTAAATTAACAGTATGTTTACGTGATGGTAGGCAGGCTTTTGCCAAAGCAACTCAATATGGATATATATATTAATGGTTTGTTTTTTAAGATTATTAGCAGGCCATATTCGGGTTATGTGGTCGAGGGTTCTGTTGAAGGGACTTTTACAACAGATAGATGCCAGTTTCCTGCTTAATGGGTAAGAATACAGTAGAAAAAAGCGAAAAGTAGGGATACGCAAAAAAACCCCCATCAAGATGAGGGTTAACAATGAAGTGTTCAGTGATATTAAGGGATACAGGAGTTTAATTCAGTATAATTTGTTCCGTATATGTGCTTATGCTAGCAGGATAAAATCTCCATGGAAAGGGCGAACGCGTACTCTTTATAATCACTTTACATAAACTGAATAAATTGTGGTCTTTGGCACGGAAGACATTGCACAGAACATATTACTTACATGTAGTGTCATACAATGTGTGGTAGTATATGTAGGCAAAAAAAAGACCCCCAGAAAAGTGAGGGTTGAGATTGAAGTGTTCAGTTATATTAAAGTATATAGATATTGGGCTCGGTATAATTGGTTCGGTATATTTGCTCATGGTCGCAAGATAGGAAGGCGTTGCATAAGTGCGGGATGAATTAGGGTTTGAAACCATTGAGAAATCGTTGAAAATTGAGTGAAATCATCCCCTGATTCAGTAACGCCGATAGGAAAGCGATGAGAATAGCGATCGCCCACTCTTCAAAATCACTTTACTTAAACTGAACAAAATATATTTTGCCCATAAAGGCTTAATGTGCTGTAAATGTATCTTATTTAATACTTACCACCCTAGGTATTATAGGTTACAAGTATTGCATCCTTACTTTATTATTATTTTTCCATGCGTAAATTCCTAATTGACACAGATACTGCTTCTGATGATGCTGTTGCCCTGATTATGGCTCATAGCTGGCAAGGAGTACAAGTAGAAGCAATTACCACTGTTAGTGGTAATGTAAGCGTCAAACAAGGTACTAAAAATGCCCTGTATACCCTGGAAGTTTGCCAAGCATCCACCCCCGTATATCTTGGTTGTGCTAAACCCATGTTGCGAGAGGCAATTTATGCTGATTGGTTTCATGGTAAAGATGGTATGGGTGATATGCATTACCCTGAGGCCAAAACTAAAGCGCGAACGCTCCACGCTATTGATGTAATTATTGCGACTATTAGAGCTAATCCCGGTGAAATTACTTTGGTTACCCTTGGTCCCCTGACAAATATAGCCACAGCTTTGATTCGCGATCCGGAAATTGCCAATTTAGTTAAGCGTTGCGTCATTATGGGTGGTGCTGCAAATACATTAGGGAATGTCAGCCCAGCAGCAGAATATAATATTTGGGTAGATCCAGAAGCAGCGAAAATCGTTTTTCACAGTGGTATGGCAATGGAAATGGTTGGTTGGGAGTTGAGTCGGGATGATGCAGCTTTAACTCCCTCAGAAATGGACGACATTATCAATATAGCTACACCTACGGCCAAATTAGCTATGGATTGCAATCGCACTGCTTTAGATGCAAGTTTACAAATGCAAAATTCTCCTGGCTTAACTTTAGCTGATCCCGTAGCTATGGCGATCGCTCTCGAACCAGAAATCATTACAAGTCAAGATAAATACTTTGTTGATGTGGAAGTTACCAGTGAATTAACCAGGGGAACCACTGTGGTTGACGAGCTAAATGTGCTTAATAGAACTCCGAATATGAAAGTAGTTTGGTCCATTGACATTCAACGATGGAAAGAAATATTACATCAATGTCTACATTAACATCTCCTGGTATTAGTTTAATCTACAGCCACAACAGGACATCTAACTTTAAATTTTAAGCGATGCGGGTCATTTGATTAAGGGTAAAAGCTTCAACCGCACCTTCAGTTGCAGCCATACAATCTTTCACGTGCTGGTTGCTCATATGCTTTTGCCAAAGTTCACGGGATTCCCAGTTCTCGTAAAACAGAAAATTAGTAGGATTTTCATTGTCCTGATGTAAATCGTATTGTAAGCAACCCTCTTCAGCACGGGTAATATCGATTAGTTTTAAGAGTTCTGTTTTTACAAGATCGATTTTGTCTGATTTGACTTTAATATTGGCAACAATGGTTAGTTTTGACATCATTTTTTCATTTTTTTAGGTTGTACAAGATTCATTCCATTCAGTTACAACAATTTTGCCAATGGCTTTACCCTTTTCAAGACGCTGATGAACATCCCGTAGATTTTTAGCATTGATCGGTTTGACTATATTATTGCAGGTTGTAATAATTACACCATTTTCAATTAGTTGACTCAGTTCGTTAAGCAAATTACTTGGCTCGACCATATCTTCTGTTTGATACATTGAGGGAGTAAACATAAATTCCCAAAGCAAGCCAGCACTTTTAGTTTTTAAAATATCCATATCTAGGGGTTGTTGGTTTTCCATAATGGAATAAATTATTCCTTGGGGCTTAATCGCCTTAATCATAGCTTTCCAGAGACTATCTGTTTCATTCAAACAAAGAATATAATCGACATTTGGATAACCTATTTTTTCAAATTCTTCTGCCAAGTTCTGTCGATGATTAACCACTTTATCACCACCAAGTTTTTCACCCCAAGCGATAGTTTCTTAACAATAAGCTGTAGCAATGACATTAAGTTTAGCTAGCTTTTTTGCTAGTTGAGTGGCAATAGAAGGAACTCCCTCTCCACCATTAATAATTAAAATTGATTTACCCGGATCTGCTCCTGTTTGATCAATATTTAGTCTTTAAAATAGAGTTTCCCAAGCAATGATACCAGTAAAGGGAAAAGATGCTGCATTGGGAAAATCTAAATTCTTGGGTTTGCGTCCAACAATTAGCTCATCTACTAAATGAAATTTGCTGTTGCAACCAGGACGGGTAATATCTCCTGCATAATAAACCTCATCTCCAGTTTGAAATTCTGTTACTTCTTCACGAATTCCTACCACTACACCTGCTGTATACCAACGAAGAATGCGGGGTTCGGATTCAACCTTATCTTTCGGTGCACGGATTTTAGTATCTACTGGATTCACAGATATAGCTTTCACCTGTACTAGTTAATCTTTGCCTTTGGCAGTGGGGTTAGGTGTTTCAACGTCTAACAGACTATTTTATTTGTCAATGGGTAAATATTGGGTTAAACCTATTGCTTTCATGGATTTTCTCTCCAAATGTAAATATTATTCTCTTCCAGCTGTTACTTCTTTGGCTATGAAGGAATGACGTGGAACTTGCCATCTGTGCGTACATAGATGATGCTTTCTTCTAAATCGGGAGAAGAGACTTCATCCACAAACTCTCCTTTGAAACCGAAATAGCTTCCCGGTTCCAATGTCTTGCTGTGAGTCTTCCCTGATACTTGGTACTTGGTTTGTCCCTGTATTGCTACACCGTGGAATGTTGGAGCATGGCTACGTCTTTTGACAGTAAATCCAACTAGTAGCTTCACAACAGTTCTATACAATTGATTGCCTTGCGGGTTACCCCAAAGAAAAGCTACCTTGGCTCCATTCGCAGAGGCTGGAATTTTAGGCTGATCGATCCAAACTATGTTCGATGCATCCACTTTCACCAGTTTGTCTTCGCTAGAAAAAGCCTTTTCAGGGGGAAGGACTCCAAATGCATCCTCAACCTCTATGTATGGTATGCCAGAGTGTTACTACCCTTAGCAACGGTAATGTGTACACCTCCGGCTGGTTGCGTCCAGAAAGAACCCGTGGACATATACATCTCCTCAGCATTAGGTTCATCGTTGTGAATGGTGCCACTAATAACTACTCCTCGGTATAAAATATTGTGAATATGAGGTGGTTATTTCAAACCATCTGCTGGCTTGAGAACAAATCCTCCTGGTTTTGGACTAGTGCCATCGCCGCACAGATTGCCAGCCTTTGGGCTTTTGTCTCCGCGAGTGGAATTGAGTTTCTCCCACTTAACTTCGGACATTAACAATACCTGGTAAATTGGCTCGACTTCGGATTTCGGATCGATACTTTAGGATTAGATCTCCGTGCAACCCCAGATGGTTACTGATAGTGCAAGTGCAAATGATAGAAAAGTTCTGATGTTCTTCATTTTGAGCATTTTAATTTCTTCAAGAGCGTGAGATTACACAATCACCATTACAATAGCTAAAATCCAAAGTAATGGTGTAAGAAAAAAGCTTTATAAAAAGAACCTCTAGCAAGAAATTGTTACTCATCACTGATTGAATGTACTAACAAGGTTTAACTCAAAATACTCTCAATAACACGTACAACTCCCTGGCATTTTTGTGTATTAAGGGCATCAGGATGGGGAGAAGCAAACTGACCTGAATCATTGTCGAAATACTTGTCTGAAACAGTTTTAAATTCATCCCTCAGTGCTGCGGGAGTAAGTATTTCTGCAGCAATGCGGATATCACCATCGGTAACACCAAAAGCCTGCTTCACCATTTTGCTACCGAGCATCGACCCAGGGTTAATCGCAATGATTGTAGGACTGCTATCCTATCATTAGAAGAAAGTACCAGACTGCGCGACCACATTGTCAGTGCCAGTTTATTCTGGGCATAAGCTGCTCCATCATGTAGCTTGATTCGACCAGTCAATGCTTCTAATTCCAGAGTAGATTGATCAGCAGAAGACACATTAATCACCCGCCCTGAAGTACCAAGCAGTGGCAATAGCCTTTTTGTCAGCAGGTAGGGAGCGATCGCATTGACAGCAAAGTGTATATCAAGCCCATCTTGGGTGACAATATTGGATGTATTGTAGACA
This sequence comes from Richelia intracellularis, assembly GCA_000613065.1. GTDB lineage: Bacteria > Cyanobacteriota > Cyanobacteriia > Cyanobacteriales > Nostocaceae > Richelia > Richelia intracellularis_B. The sequence goes on from CBZS010000503.1 coordinate 11,960, forward strand.
CTGCATTATTGACTAGCACATCAAGTTTAGCGTGCTTTTCTGCCACAGCCTTTGCAAATGCTTCGACATTATCCATGAGTGACAAATCAGCCACATAGGTTTCAACCTGTCCCTCAGCCTAAGGTCATTTTTTAAAAAGAAATTACCAGCTAAAACGGTTGAATCAAAATATCCCATTTGGGCAACAGTGGATTTCGCTGTAATCTAGACTCGACTTGTTTTATAGCTTTCTTTGTTAGACAAATCCCTTTTTGATAAACAGTTTTACTTAAACTCAAGATAGGATATAAGTTTTTCCAAGTCGTATTCGAAGCCCAGGAAAGCATGACTTCAATATCAACAAGCTTCGCGCGCCCCATTCCAATGCTGGTCAAGAATACCCCAACAATCCTCTATGGGATTTTACTATGGTAAGGAGGATAGTAAACCAATTGAATTGGTATATTTAGGATATCAACAAACTCAAGCATCCTTTTTAAAAATTGAGTTCTTACTCCACTACTTTCCGCACCATTATCAACTTTAATTTGTATCAGTTCGTTATCCTGCTTTTGTTCTGGTGTCATTGTCTTCCACCATTAAATTAGAGTATCAAGAATAAAATCCCTGGTTTTATAAGAACAACTACCAAAGTTAATATAGAATCATTGCCCACTATCTTCATCAAGAATCCCACAGGGAGTATATTTTTCTGTGGATCCCATATCATGATCCTCAGCTTGATTGTCTCCTCTGGTTTTTCCACCACGAGAATAACCCCCGATATTAACGGTAGCTTTGCAATCGATGCTTAGTCGTTTGAGTTTGAGGCTTGTTTGTTGATTGCGGCTGAAATTCTTTGATGTTGTTGAAGATATCATCCGTTTGTGCAATTTTTTTTGAGGTTTGGGTTTTACTACTTTACGAAGACCATAGCCCATTCGATTCAAGACTTGTGCCATTGTACTGGGACAAGGCAATTGCTCCTGGCTAAATCCCTGTTCTTTGAGTTTTTCTAGTGCGGATGTTGCTGTTAACCAGGTATAGGCTAAGGAAGTTTTAAATGTTGGGTCTTGTTGAGAATCAGATTCTGCAATTTGTCCCAGGGATAATGCCACAACAGAAGAGGTTGTTTCTCCTGGCAACGCTTTGCTGTGGTAAAGGCTGATTCTAATCCCACACAGATTATCCCTGTTCTTTTTTCCCCTAACCCTAACTCTATATTTTCTCTACCCGAACCGAATACTGTTTGTGCTAATCTTGCTCTACCTTGGCAATATTTCAACGTCATCTGAGCTTGAAAGCCCCGACGTTCTACTCCATTCATTTTCCATGCTGGCAACCGCAAGTCTTCTATTTGTTTGTGATCTTGTTAATGATTTGGGTTCCTCTGCTGGGTCTAGCATACTCCAAAATACTTGCCCCTGTTTTTTTACTCATCAACATTACATCTTACTTTCATTGGTAAATTCTTTCTTATAAATCACCTTAAGTTAAATAAGGGTTTTTTGTACTGTTATGAGCTTTTCTGAATGACGACCATGCAATAAAAGATGGATGCGACTCTTTTGGTAGTACGGAGTATGATGTAAGAATAATAAATGACAAGTCAACCACAGTAGTATTCACAGTCAAAAATGTACTTGATGGAATTGGCTTGTAAAAAGTAAAAAAACAGGAACAGTTCCACACTCTATGCAAGCATCTAGATCAAATCAAGGTATGTTTTGGTCACAAGCACGAGAAGTATTTGAACAGATAGTTCGTTGGTTAGACTCAGACAGCATTTGTGGGTTAGAACACTCCCAGATAGAGAGTAAGTAACTTGAGAATGGATACGAACTATTGAGACAGGTGTTACAAACAAAGATATTTTGATAAACGCAGTCAAGATGAAATAGAGGGAGAGTGTGCAGGCTCAGACTCAGTAAACAGAACACACAAGAAAAAAATGTCGCGGAAATTGACCACATTATTTGGCACAGTAATCCCCAATAGAATCGGTTATGGAGGAAGAAAGATAAATACCCTATTTCCTTTGGATGGGGAGTTTAATCTACCAGCACAGCAATATTCTCTCTCATGGACTAAGACAGGGATATTATCCATGTGATTGAGTATTTGTGAAAGCTGCATTTGTCTTTTATTCTCAGACTTGAACACAGGGCGAAGGTAGGGAGAGCAGACGTTTACAGCTTATCATTGAAGGTAAATCAAGTTCAGTTGCCCCAGGTATGCGCCCCAGTGCCACTTTACCCAAACTCACCCCCCAAGAAGGTAAACCCGTGGATACCTGTGCTAGATATTTACTTAACAATACCAAATTCCTCAAATATGACGATTACTTAAAAGCTGTATTCCCCATCGCCAGGGGGATGATTGAGAGTGCTTGTCGCCACCTGATTAAAGACGGACAGGATGGATATCACTGGGGCTAGATGGACCATGAGGGGTGCTGAGGCTCTTTTTCCCCTGGGTTCTTTATACATCAGTGGCGATTGGGATGAGTATTGGCAGTTTCATCTACAACAAGAACATAAACCCAATCACCTGGCTTTGTACTCTAGTGGTATTCCTTTGCTCAAGCAAGTTCTCAAAGCTCCTTGTTCTACTACCCCTCCACCTCTTCCAATAGCTGTCTAAGTTCCACTCACCGTCTTACTAAAAGAGTCGCACCCATAAAAGATTATGCCCTTCTGAAGCTAAGAGCTTGGCTGTTTCTAAACCGATACCATCAGTTGAACCGTTAATGAGAATAGTTTTGTGCATATTTTGTCTTCCGAACTTCCATTATTTGATTTCTTGAATAGCAATAACCCCTTGTTCCCAGTTACGCTGGTTTTCCATATTATTTTGCAAGCCTTTGTTATCTGCGACTTGAAAACGCTTAATTATCGGTGGTTTATTTGTTGTCTGATAGAGCCAATGAGCTTCTTCTTTCAGGGCATCTGCAATTGGCTTATCAATTAATGCCTGTAAACAGCCTGTTTACAGGCATTAATCGAATCAACGGGAAAATGGGCCATGGGTTTTGCCAACTCATCGACGTAAGCACCAATTTTGTCAGCATCAAGAGCCTTATAAATACTGCCATAAGCTTCTACTTCATCGGCATCAAAATCACTTAT
>CBZS010000504.1 GCA_000613065.1 Richelia intracellularis
TCTTCTTCTTCTTCTTCTGCTTGAACTATCAATTAAGGTATGTAATCCTAATTTTCTTAAGCTTGATAGTGTTGCCGCCACATGACCATGAGGACGGCTACGAATGATTTTAAATATTTCTTCTAAATCTTCTAGTGCTTTACCTCCTTTAAGCACTAGAAGATTTAAATCATCTACCGTTTCCGAAGGCAGTTTTGAAAGATTTGCAAGGGTAAGTTTACGAGCTTTCCCGTGTTCACGGCATGACTCCCGAAGCAGAACGGCTGGGAGAGAGTTTCTGTTAGGAATACGTTATAGATAGATGATTACAATCATCTCATATTTCTCCCCTAATCTCCCCTAAAAATATTAAAGATATATTCTATCACATGGGTAAAGTTCTTTTGTGTAAAAACCCTCAAGCTTTGGAAGGTTAAAGCTTAAAGGTCTGTTTAGTACATATGCTCCGGGGGAACTTAAGTTTAACTTATCCCATCGCTCCATAGATACGGCAAAGCTTTATGGAGCGAGGCTTCTAACTTTCTGTAAACTACGCTCCTACAGCTTCCTTCGCTGCGTATAGAACTTCCACATTAATGTCCTTAACCCCTCTTTCCCGAGCAAATTTCTCCGTGTTCCGCTTGACTTTACCACGCACAAAGCCGGGAATCTTATTCAACTCTGCTAAACCATCTCTTGTCCAATTTAAGTCAGATGCGGCTGAAATACCTTTAGTAATCACTTCTTTGGTATCATGACCGCCAAATATTTCTAATAGATGGTCTTCCATGCCTAGGGTAAAGGAATTGTATACCAAGTCTACTAATTGATTTGTACCTTCGTAACCCATAAATGGTTTGTAACCAACGGGAAAGTCTTGGATATGAATGGGTGCAGCTATAACACCGCAGGGAATATTTAGCCGTTTACCAACATGACGCTCCATTTGTGTACCAAAAATTGCTGCTGGTTCTACCCTAGCGATCGCATCCCCAATCTCACCATGATCATCGGTAATAATTATTTCATCACAATACTCACTCACCTGTTCTCGAAACCAGTCAGCATCATACTTACAGTAGGTTCCTGCCCAGACAACATGGATACCCATTTCCCTGGCTAGAATTTTTGTTATAGCAGCAGCATGGGTATTATCGCCAAATACAACGGCCTTCTTTCCTGTGAGGTTTTGACAGTCGATAGAGCGAGAGAACCAAGCAGCTTGGGAGATGTGTAATGTTTGCTCCTCAATAAACTCCCCATAGTCCATATCCCCACCTTGGGCATTAATTACTTGCTGAATTTTACGGATACAACGAGCAGTTTCTACTACACCTATAGGAGCGATGTCTACGTAAGGCATCCCAAATTCTGCTTCTAGATACTTGGCAGCCATTAAACCCAATTCCCTGTAAGGGCAAAGGTTAAACCAAGCCTGTGGTAAGTTTCTCAATTCATGAACTGATGCACCTTCAGGAATAACTAAATTCACCTCAATGCCTAAATCCCCCATGAGCTTCTTCAATTCCGTACAATCATGTTGATTGTGGAAACCAAGGGTGGAAATCCCAATAATATTCACAGAAGGGTTTGGGGTTTTTCCTTGGGGTAATTCTCCCTTTTTCTGAGCCTTTTGGAGATAATATTGGACAATTTGTTCCAAAGTGCGATCGCCAGCTTGGAGTTCATTCACTCGATAATGGTTAACATCAGCCAACAGCACATCCCCTTTACAGTCCATCTGTGCCCGCTCCACAAAATTTTGTAGGTCTTCCTGTAAAATACTGGAGGTGCAAGTGGGAGTTAGGACAATTAAATCCGGTGTTACCTCTGTGTCCTTGCGAGTAATATTATCCACCACCTTCTCTTGAGAGCCCCGTGCCAAAACATGGCGATCGACTACACTAGCTGTTACTGGGGTAAAATCCCGTTCCCTCTCCAGCATCGATCGCATGACATTAAAATAATCATCCCCCAAAGGTGCATGCATAATTGCATGAACATTTTTAAAAGAACTTGCTACCCTTAGAGTCCCAATATGTGCTGGACCCGCATACATCCAGTAAGCTAATTTCATCTTAAGTCTTCTCCCTATTTCAAGCACCAAATGCTGTCCGCTCTGAGCTGGACCATAAAATGCTTGATGATTGTTATTGCTTTTGATTCTCGCAAAACTACTAGAGATGATGGGCTGTAGTTAATAGAAGTTGATTTTATGGTGAAAAATTATGAAGAAATGAGACTAAATAGATATTTAAAAATAATTTTTTTTGATCAGACAGTACAGATGAAAAAAATTAATCCTTACAGCAGACTTGATATTTTTATTCAAAGAAACGGGACTTGTATCCAAAACGTTGTTGGGGCTACCTCTTTCACTGCACCCTACACACTGCTCCAACGAAGCTTGGTTAGCTCTCAAGCATAAACTATATTATGAATGCATAAAAAGTTTTATTACATATTAATATCTATTTCGGTGTCTTAATTGACGTTCACTACTCAAGATAGCTTTAATATCAGGTAAAATCGGCACTTAGACTTGTGCAAACAAGAGATTGACTGATTTTTGCATGATTTGTAGTGTGAGGGGGCAAAATTACTGAGTTGTTCACTTGGCATAAATCACCTCTACGGAACTTCTATCCTGTAGTTGATGCCCTAGTAGTGAAGGGGCCATTATGGTTATAAAAACAATAACACCTTCTTCGTCCCTCCCAAACTCAGTCGTGCGAAGACGCTAATCTATAACCAGTATCACTAACCCTATAGTGGTGAATATCTGGGTAAGATTTACTAAACTGTCGAAATTAATGGAAGGCAAAAATGCAAGAACCGGAATCCATTGGAACCAAGTCTTCAGAGACACAAATGCCAGATATAAATACTCAAGCAGGAACTATTACCAAGCTCCAGCCTCCCAACCAATCCCAAGAGGAGTGGCTAAAATACGGAGAATTAGTTTCTAGCTTTTTAGGCTCAATGCCAGAATACCTAGGATCTTTCTTTAGTAATTACAAACAACCCTTAGTTAGTGTTGGCTTAATTCTCGGAGCATTAGTAGCTGTAAAAGTCGTCCTAGCTGTTTTAGGTGCTTTGAATGATATTCCCCTAGTTGCACCAACCTTTGAACTGATTGGTATTGGTTATTCAGTGTGGTTTGTCTACCGCTACTTACTCAATGCAAAAAGTAGAGAAGAACTAACTGGTGAAATTAATACATTAAAATCACAAGTGATGGGACAAGACCAATAACTTATGGGAAACATCCGTAATTTAGACATACACTTATTTTAGAGGTATAGGCTGATTTACGGTTGTTTTTACTAGAAATAAAAGTGGTCAAGTCGAATTGTATCTCACCTTGACCACTTTTATTTTGACTCAAATTTAAGAGCCACTCTTAGAATTGACGATATAAGGAGATTCAATTGTGTCTAATCTCTTCATCCGTACCAGAGTTTGATGAATCATGGCTGCTACTTCTGGACGGGTAGCTTCTTTATTTGGTTCAACTACTTTTGTATTAGGATAGTTCACTACTAGCTGATTAACCGTTGCCGCAGCAACTTTGCCGATAGCATATTTAGGAATTTCCTGGGCATCTTGATAAATACCAATTACTGACTCTGGATTCTCTGGAATGGGTAAATTTAAACCACTGGCAAGGGCTACTAAAACTTGTACTCGCGGAATTTTTTGTCCTGGTTTAAAGTTCTGATCTGGATAACTCGTCAAAAATCGGCGTTGCTGAATCAGGAGATGATTTCACTAAATTTTCAACGATTTATCAATGGTTTCAAACCCTAATTCATCCCCTGATTCAGCAACGCCCAAAAATCCACTACCAATTCCTTTTTGAATTACATCTCGTCCCCAAAATTCATCAGACACATCTTTAAAATTTAACGGTGTCTCAGGAGCTTGCTTATTAATAGCTTTTTGTAACATGGCAGCAAATTGTGCCCTGTTCACAGGTTGATTGGGACGAAAAGTGTAGTCACTAAATCCTCCTATTACACCACGGGAAGAAAGAATATTGATAAAACGATTGCCCCAAAAGTTATTGGGAATATCTGTAAATGCAATTGGTGGGGGAATTGTTGACTTTTTAGCCGCAGGGGTTTCTGTAGTAGTTGGTGAAGGAGTTGGAGGAGTTGTTACATCCGTAGTTGGACTAGGTGTTGATCTTGGAGTTGATTCAGGTAAGGGAACTGGAACAACTGGTGGTGGTGCTAACTTTGGTGAGATAGGAGTTTCAGAGGATTTATCGGCCGAAGCATTACTGCTATTTTGAGGAGTGACTACAGTCGGAGTAGCCGCACCAATGAGAGAATGTACTTTTTCCTCTTCTTTGTCACCTCCAGTTATGGGACTAGCGGTAGCAGTAGGAGTGGGAAAAAAAGAAGCTTGTAAATCAGTAGTAGATGTTGTTGGAGATACAGAATTTGTGGGATAGATTCATATACCACCCTGTATTTTGTCGTGATAAGGACCACCACAAAATTGTACCGATGCTAGTAAAAGCGACGAAAATGGCGATAAATTCATCAAACCCCAATTTTCTAGATGGGGAAGAATTATTATCGCTGGGATTAGTATTAGTCATCTTAATGATTTGATGAAGACTAAAAATGGTTTTTAACCAGATTAAGCCACAGAAGGATGCTTTATACCATAGTCTTAATAAAGTTATTAACTCAAGACAGAAGTAAGTCTGATATCATTTTAATATGAACCTGCATAGAAAAGAGCTTCTAAAATAAAGTTGTAAGAGGAGATAGATATTACCTGCTCAAATGTAAGTTGCTCGAACAATTGTTGTATGCCCTCACGTAAATCTTGCAAAGAAGAGAAAAGTTCGTTGTTGAGAGGTTTTTTGAGTAAAGTGCCAAACCCTTTCTATTGGATTAAGTTGAGGGTAATGAGGTGGTTGAAGCAGAGGAATAATATTTTCTGGCCAATTAATGCCACAACTTGTATGAGCAGGAGTTTGGTCAATTTGTAAAATTGACCAAGCTCCTACTAACTGCTGAGATAGCCAATCTAAAAACTGTTGAAAACAGTCACCGTTGAGTTTAGGGTACTCTTGTTGGAAATGTTTTCCTGTTAATGGTTCAATTGCACCATAAATCCAAAAATTTTTCCTTTCCCATTTAACGTCAACAGTTGGCTTTACTCCAGAAGCAGTAATCACTTTTCCTGTGAGGGTTTTCAATCCAACCCTAGTTTCATCCTGACACAAATAATGAACCCACTTCCCCTGTGCTAGATGTTTTTCTAGACAATTGAGAATGATACCGAGTTTTTTTTTACTCAGATACCAGCTTTTCATCCTGTTTGTAGCTTTAAGGACATGGTACTTTTAGTTTTGCTCCCAATCCATATCCAACCAATTCATAAACCGTTCCATACTCAATATCAAGTCCATGCTCTTTTTTCAACGATTCTACTATCCCACCATAGCTACTAAACCCTTTTCCTGTTTTTAACTCCTGTATAAGTGCTGGGTTCACATC
>CBZS010000505.1 GCA_000613065.1 Richelia intracellularis
GTTTTACTTCTCCTAAAACAAGACGATAAATCAATCGACCATGCACTAACTAGATGTAACGCTGATTTACCCTGTTCTCTATCATAGAAACCTTTGAAGGTTTTACCATCAATGGGAATGACCTGTGCTCCTGGGGCTTCAAGTATTGATTGTACCCAACGTCGAAAGCATCCCTCAAATACTTTTGGGTTAATGGGTTCAAACACCCGTCGAAAGGTATCTGCACTTGGGATGCCCTCTGGTAAAGCTAAAAACGGCTCGAACCAGTCGTATTTACTCAATCCATAATTTTCCATGTGCTCCCATCCCTTACCTCCTGCAATCACTGATAGTATTTCAATGATTAAAATATCTGTTAATAAATCGACAGGGGTTTTTTCTACAGGTGGGTCTTCTATCTCACTAAAAATTAATGACATTTTTTCTGTCAATGTAGTAGCATTGGCTATACTCAAATTTTTTGAGCTTTTAATCTTTGGTTTTGAAGATTTTAAACAGGTAGGCGCAAGCCTTCTTGTCAGAGATACCATTAGACTGAAGTTACCCTTTTACGAAAAACCAAATCTATGCATAGTGAGACTTACAGATATTTTTACTCCAAGCTTAATGGGTACAAATCATGCTAATTCCGAGTAAATCTATTGCTGTTTGTTGTATACCTGTAGGCTGAGTAATCTTCTTAAAAACGAAGGATTTACTACCAATTGTTGTAGAAATTGTATTTTTAACACTTTTAGCTAAATCATCCAACTAATAGCAGAAGGTTATAATATACCTGTTGAGTAAGAGGGGTTATATCATCTGATGGGTGGACCTTTTGAAGCACTGAGTAATTTCGAGTGGTCTTTGTTTGAGGATATTTTTCCGAAACCGCAAGAAAAACGCGAACGAGGAATGCCACATTCTTCATTTCGTTATGTACTGAATACCTTACTGTATATATTGATAACAGGGTGTCGTTGGTGTGACGTTCCAAAAGGAGAAATATGGGCATAAAACAGCTCTGCACATCGATGGCTCAAACGTTGGCAGTTGGACGGGAGGTTAGAGGTTTTACAAGCACGAATATTGGGGATTGGACAAGAGAAAGGGTTAATAAACTGGAGTTATGGCGCGGTGGACGGATCTTTTTACCCCTGGAAAGGGCGGTGGTGATGGTGTTGCTTACGGTGGAAAAGGAAAGGGTATTTTAATACACACTCTTACTGAAGGCTCAGGAATGCCTTTATCCAATCCCACCACACCTGCCAATGGTAGTGAAACAGATCAGGTGATACCACTTCTAGACAGTGTAAAGGTTAAGACCAACAAACGCGGTAGACCCGGTAAACCCCTGAAAGTCCTTGCTCCTGAGAAAGCCTAGGATTCTAAGGATAAGCGTGCTGCTTTACCTAGACGTGGTATTCGCAATGGCCCAACCGGGTTTGGAAGACAAAGAATAACAAGGGCAGATCCATTAAAATTTCCGTCCCACGTTTTCAACAAGAACCTTGTTTCCCATGATTGAAAAAAAATATCGTCGTCTTGTTTCTTGTCAGATCGGAAATAATTTCAGCTTGTTTTGATGCTTTTTTGTCTCTTGCAACAATCCATATTTGGATTAACAAAAATACATTAGTGGGATAGAATCATGGAAAAATATGGGCTTTTACCGTATCCGTAGCAGATAAAGTTTCTTCATCCAAAGATGTACGAATTATATATAAACCATCCAATACTTCTTCTGCATCAATTTTTGACTGATTTCTCTGATAAGAAAAACTGTTCTCTTCTATCTCAATTTTGAAATGTTTTTCAACATGAAATTTCTTGATAAGTTTACCTACTCTTACACCAATATTATCCTCGCCTTTTAGTGGACTAGCTTTTATCGAAGTTGCTGCAACAATTTTATCTAATTCCTTTTCTCTTGCTTGTAATAATTATTCTCTGTTTTTCTTTCTTTCTGGTG
>CBZS010000506.1 GCA_000613065.1 Richelia intracellularis
AACATCCCGGTGGTAATGGCCACCACCACCCCCATCCTCCTGCTATATTTTGAGCAGAAGTATCATCTTAAGTTTCAAATACTTCTGTTTGCTGCGTTTCTAGTTTATTCCATACAGAGAAATCAGAATAATGAGATTTGATATTTCTTTTCATATATGCTCAATATAGTTTTTAATGAAACAAAATTAGTATATTTATATATGTATCATTAATTTTCTAAAGATAGATCTATGGTCTGTTGAAAGTTTTGTGTTTTTTATTCCTTGAAAATATTTTGTTATGAGTATTAGTTGTACAACAATTTATTGCATGGTGTAATTATTTACAAATGATATCAGTACTTACTCCAAAGAAAAAACCCCTGATGGGGCTGAATTTAAAGTTAATATTGAAAATTGATTGTGAATTAAAAGTTACAGCAGATATAACAAAAGAAATAGAACGATCCAAATTACATCGACAAAATGCCAATATAATTCAGCAGCTTCGATACCAAAATGTTTTTCACTACTGTAATGATCTTTTTTGAGGGATCGCCACAATACCGCTACAATTGCTAAAACACCGATGGTAACGTGTAGTCCATGGAAGCCAGTCAATACATAGAAGGCACTGGCATACAAATTAGTAGTTAAACCAAATTCTAGATGGCTGTACTCATAAACTTGTCCTGTCAAGAAAATCGCACCCATGAGGGCAGTCAAAGCAAACCAAAGTTGCATTCCTTTGACATTATTTTTCTTGATTGCCGTATCTGCATTATGGATGACAAAACTACTACAAATCAGAATCATGGTATTTATTCCGGGAAGTAGCAGCTCTCTTTCAGGAGTACCAACAGGTGGCCATACTGGTAAAGTAGAACGGAAGGCAAGATATGCTCCAAACATACCCATAAAAATCATTCCTTCCGCAATCAGGAAGATAACTAATCCAAACATCCGATGATCTGGATGTTCTTCGTGGGTTGCTGCCGTACTATGGTGATAATTTAAGGCAGTCTTTTCTGGATCTATGGTTTGACCTTGCATGAATTGTTAAGTAAAGAATTAGTGATAAATGGTGAGCCTAGATCCCCGACTTCTTCGATAAATTGGGGTTCTCAACATGATGGAAAACTAAGAACTTGCTCCAACTGCTGTTTCGGCATCAGCGATAGCTGTATTTTGTTCTTCTTGCTCCATGCCATAGTCATAGGGACCAGTTTTTAATATTGGCTGTCCTTCAAAGTTTTCAATGGAAGGGGGAGAAGTAGTCATCCATTCCAAAGTCAGGGCTTGCCAAGGATTATCACCAGCTTTTGCCCCAAACATCCAATTCCAAATCACATTAATAATGAAGGGGAATGTGGAAATCGCCAGAATGTAAGAACCATAAGTACAGATTTGGTTTAAATCCGTAAATTGGGTATCGTATTGAGCAATACGGCGATTCATCCCCATCAGCCCTAATTTATGCATGGGTAAGAAGGTCATATTCAAACCCACAATTGTCAGTGCAAAGTGTAATTTACCCCAAAACTCATTTAACATTTTCCCAGTAATTTTTGGGAACCAGTGGTAATAGCCAGCAAAAATTCCCAACACTGCACCACCAAATAATACATAGTGCAAGTGTGCCACTACAAAATAAGTATCGTGGACATGGATATCAAAGGGTACAGATGCCAACATCACCCCACTAACACCACCAATTACGAAAGTACCGACAAAACCCATGGCAAATAACATGGCACTATTGAGGCGGATTTTACCTCCCCACATAGTTGCCAACCAACTGAAAATTTTGATCCCCGTAGGTACGGCAATAATCATGGTGGCAATCATAAAGAACATCCGCAACCAATCGGGAATGCCACTGGTAAACATATGGTGTGCCCAGACAATCAGTCCTAAAAAGCTAATTGCCATACTGGAATAAGCGATCGCTTGATAGCCAAATATGGGTTTACGAGAATGAACGGGGATCACCTCGGAAATTACCCCAAAGAAGGGCAAAATCATGATATACACTGCCGGGTGGGAATAGAACCAGAACATATGCTGGTAAACTACGGGATCGCCGCCACCGGTGGGGTTGAAAAATGCTGTGCCAGCAATCAAGTCAAAAGATAATAAAATCAGTGCCCCTGCTAGTACGGGAGTAGAAACTAACACTAATGCCGAAGTGGACAACATCTCCCAACAAAATAGGGGCATTTTGTTAAATGTCATACCAGGGGTACGCATCTTAATAATGGTGACGAGAAAATTTATCGCCCCCAAAATTGAAGATGTACCCAATAGCAAAACACTCATAATCCAAATGGCTTCTCCCACCTGTCCTGTAACTAAACTCAATGGAGGGTAGGAAGTCCACCCAGCATCGGGAGCATCACCCACAATTAAACTGGCTATGAGCAATAATCCTGCAGGGGGCACAATCCAGAACGCCAAAGCATTGAGCTTCGGAAATGCCATATCTTTTGCCCCAATCATCAACGGGATTAAAAAGTTGGCAAAACCTGCTCCTGCGGGCACAATCCACAAAAAAATCATGATTGTGGCATGGAGTGTAAATAAGGCGTTGTATAATTCTGGGCTAACAAAATCAGAGCTTGGTGTCCGTAGTTCTGTCCGAACTAAGTCGGCTAAAACACCACCAATACAGTAAAAAATGAAGGTTGTAACTAGGTATTGAACGGCAATTACTTTATGGTCTGTATTAAAAGTAAAGTAGTCTGTCCATTTTCTCTCCTCATGGGGTGAGTGTTCAGGCGGTTTTGAAGCTGGGTTTTCTAATTGTGTTTCTGTCATAACAATTTTGGATATTACCCTCCGGGAACTCTTCCGGATAACGGCAAGTGGTAAAGTGAGCTTGTCGAAATGCTCAGTACAAGTTTTAGATTTTAGATTGACAAGCGATCGCGTAATGACGGCAGATTTGAAGTTTAACCTAAAAGTAAATCTGGAGAATCACTTAAAAAATAAAGTCTCAAGCCTCTGCTTTTAAGGAGGAGGTACTAGTAACTGATCACTGTCAACTGTCAGCCATCAACTCATTGATGAATTTGATGCAGTACTTCTTGATCGATCCCCATTTCTTGGGCGTGGTGAGTTAACAATTGAGTCGGCGATCCGTGTTTAGGATTCATAGCCAATGCTTGATTTAACTCTTCCTTACTAGCTAATAGCTGCTCTTGTTGCCACTTTTCAAAAGCTTCTGGGGTTTCTACTACAACTTGGGTTCTCATAGCACCATGGTAAGGACCACATAGTTCCGCACAAATCAGGGCATAATTCCCTGGTTCCTTTGGTGTAAAGCTAAATACACTTTCCCTACCAGGAATTGCATCTTGCTTGAGACGAAATTCAGGAACCCAGAAAGCATGGATGACATCGCTGGCTGTCATATTGATTTGTACCTTCTTGCCAATGGGTAAGTGTAACTCACCCGTATTGAACCCGGTTTCGGGGTAGGTAAAAATCCAGGCATATTGTAAACCCATGACATTAACAACCACATCTGCTGGTGGGCCTTTTGCTGCTGGCACTGACAGATCCATGTGTGCAACCTCACCTTGGGAACTATCGCTCAAAGTTGCAGCGATCGCACTTCCCGGAATAGATTGAGATTCCTGGGTAATTGGTGCTTGGTGCGCTGAATGGGTGTCAACACCACTCAGAGAATTGTAAACATCAAAGCTGTATACAGAAATACCTAAAACAATAATGGCGGGGATCCCTGTCCAAAGAATTTCTAGAGGGATATTCCCCTCAACGGGAGGTCCATCTGTGTTGTCTCCAGCCTTACGCCGATATTTCCAGGCACAGTAAATTAGAATGCCCTCCACGAGCAGAAATATACCTGTGGAGACAGTCATCATCGTATTGAATAAACCATCTACTTTAGTAGCTTCTTCCGAAGCTGCGATCGGCAGCAGACCGTGATTTTGACCATACCAGAGGCTAACTAAGGTCAAGACAATGCCAATCAATAATGTCCAAATGGAACTGGGAATTTTCACGGTTATAAAAACTTGAATTACTCTACTACGTTGTATCAAACATATTTACCCAATTACCAAGGTAGTGCAGGTAATTAGATATTTATGAATAGATACGGAAATTTTTATAATTTTTTTGGCAGTGTTTCTTGCACCCAAATAGAATCAATCCCTTTCATACCAAGCCATAGCACCATTTATCAAGGGCATATCACCGCTTAAATCTAGATTTGGGTGCCATTAGAATGAACCTGAACCTAATAACCAGAAAAATCCCCCAGAAGCTAAGCATAAAACTGGCTAAAGCTACATAAATGCATTGGTTATTCCCCATGTCTAAATCTGGACTATGCGCTAGGGTAGAGATGGGTCAACCCTGGAAATCGTGGGAATAAACATCTGATAGCTCGCCATGACCGAACATAAGGTATCTATTCATGAACGAATTTGTCCTAGAACAACAGAATGTAGGAGTAGCACAGCAACAGGTACCTGAGGATAAAATTCGTCGCTTGGTGTGGAGGATGTGCGTAGCCACCTTGATTTTGATGGCAATAGGCAGCGCCACCCGCGTGATGAATGCTGGACTCGCTTGCCCAGATTGGCCCCTGTGTTATGGAGAGTTAGTGCCAACTAAACAAATGAACTTCCAGGTGTTTCTAGAATGGTTTCACCGGTTGGATGCGGCATTGATTGGAATGAGCGCGATTATGCTGCTAGTGTTATCCTGGTGGCATCGTCAATTTTTACCCAAGTGGCTACCTTGGGCATCGACTTTTGCTCTGTTTTTAATTGTTTTCCAAGGATTTTTGGGAGGACTCACCGTTACCCAATTATTGCGATTTGATATTGTTACAGCCCATTTGGGAACGGCGTTATTATTTTTACCACCCTATTAATTATTGGCACGAATCTTACTCCGTACCAAGGGACAGGCAATGTTGGTAAGTTACCTTGGGTTAGCGTTACCGCAGCAATTTTGGTTTACTTACAAAGTATATTAGGTGCCTTAGTTGGATCTCGCTGGGCACTACACCAATGTTTTGTTGGGTACTCAACTCTGCACTGTGATCTATAGCCATATTTTGGGATTAATACCCCCAACTCTA
>CBZS010000507.1 GCA_000613065.1 Richelia intracellularis
AGGTTAAGAAGCAAGCTACGTGGGTAAATCCCAAGACCACACTATACTCACAGCACCACAACTTTTCGCAAAATATAAAATCTACAATTCTGCCATGTGGG
>CBZS010000508.1 GCA_000613065.1 Richelia intracellularis
ATAAATATCTTTTGTTTAAAAGGTATATCAATATATATTATGTGGATGCGTTGACAATTCTCAAAAAAATATTCTACGAATTATCTAATTTGTCATTTTGATATAAGCAACTAATACAGCACAGCATAAATAAAGCCACCCAACGCATTGGTTCCTTACTCCTAACTTCACGTAATAGCCTATATCTTTACTAATTACCAGCATAATTTATCTAATCCTGAGTGCAGAAATACTAGAACCCTATTTTATTCGTACCAGAACCCCCCATTGAAAATACTAGTTCCTCATACCCCATAATTTTCTCAAATATTTGTAAATATATAATTTGCATACTTGAGTACAGCCTTAATTATTTTAATAATCTCAATCGGGGATGTATTTACTCCTATGAAATTGGGCCTTTGATATAAAAAGTATAGGATTTACGCAGAGATTCCCCTCTACCCCCCTAAATTTCTAAGTGCAAACTTGAAATTTAGGGGGGACTTCTTAATTAGATCTGTAAGGAGCTGGGAAGTAGTCTCAGTTTCTTCTAAGGGTAAAACCTTCTTCCTTTAATCGACTAGGAGCGAATTATCTGGATGAGATTAAAATTATTTAATTATCTGATAGTATCTCTAGTTACTGTAGTAGTACTATATCCTGCGTTATTAGTATTGGGTATAGTCTGGCAAGAACATCTACAAATAGTTCTGGGCAAACCAAATAATCTTGATAAATCAGTATACTGGTTTTTATTTATTATTCCTATTTTTTTCGAGTTAATCTTTTTGGTATATGGCAGATCTAAAATCCATCAAACTTATATGTTTAATAGAAAAGTAAGATTATTAGAAAGAATATGGCATCGAACTTAATCTCAAAATATTGACATCAAAATATTGACATCAATATATTTTGCTTCATATCTAGGCTGCTCCTAAATAAAAATCTAAACACAAATCAAAATGGCTGAAGAAGAAAAAATTACCATTACGGAAGAACAACAAAATCTATATTTAAGTCTGATTGACGAATTGCTGAAATGTCCTAATGGGAAAGAACCAGAAATTTTATTAGCAAAACCGGAATTGCTAGATGCTGGTTTTATCCATACCGTACTTCAAGTGGCAGGTTCATTCGCACACCAAGGTAATTCTGATGGTGCAGCGTTTTTAGTTCATATTGCCAGGGAATTATCTAAAGAGCTAGGATTTTACCCTCAATTATCTGAGCAGGAGTAAAGAATGCAATTGACTCCAACTGATGCTGGAAACATTGCCTTAGGCTTTATTTTAACTGAGTGGAATATTCCAGAAAGCGACAAAGATTGGTTTGTCATTATCAGTTCTCCATTGCTCGGTGAAAGTTGGTATATCGTAGAATTGGGAATATCTGGATTTCCTGATCGCTGGTATCTTCAAGTCTATGATAATGGGGAATGTGACCCTAGTTATACTTTTACTTCTCCAATTCGTGGTAGTGAAGGATATATAGATTTGGATAGTCTACCCCATCTACTTGGAGAAGTATTGATTTCGGAACGAAATGCCAGGTAGATAAAATTGGATTTTAAGATATTCTTTTTCTCCGAAAATAAAACTATAAAATATTACTTGATACGGTTTTGATAGGGTTTTGATACGGTTCAAATATATCTTTTCTTACAGAATATTAGAAAAGATATATTATCCCTCATTGATTGTTGTGAATCCATAATAATTTTATGTTATATTAAAAAGGTGAAAAGTTCTACACCAAGATTTTTTGTGATGTTAACTGGAGACATCCTAGCTAGAGAATTCACTAGAATTGTTAGCCAATATTATCCTCAAATTGGAGAATTATTGAATTACTCTCATGTAAAAGTAATTCATCGTCAGTGGGGAAGACCAGCAAAACGTCTCCAATATATAGGTATTTATTGTTCTGAAGAAATGATGACTTATCTACAAGTTCATCAGAATTCACTCAGAGAAATTGCAGAAAATATGGGATTAGTTCAAGTTGTGTTGCTAAATGCAACAAGGCTATTGCGGGATCCAATGTCAAAACTGAAGCAAGCCGATCCGCGGTTGTGGTTGGAACTGCATTTGCTAGCAGCATAATCGGAAATAGTGATCGCCAGCAATGAAAAAATGAAAATAGGACTTTTTTGCCACTACGAAAATCACTATCGGGATGCCCAAAAAGCTATTTTTGAGCAAGTGGCGTTGGTACAATATGCAGAGAGTCTGGGTTTTGAGGAAGTTTGGGTAACAGAACAGCACTTTAATCCCATGAATCTCTGTTCATCTATTTTGGTATTACTGGCTCATTTAGCTGGGGTTACTTCAAAAATTCGTCTAGGCTCAGCTGCAGTATTGCTGGCGTTTCACAACCCTATAAGGTTGGCAGAGGAGATAGCAACCTTAGATAATCTCTGTGGAGGAAGACTGACTTTAGGTATTGCTAAGGGTGGCCCCTTCCCCTTACACCATAAACATTTTGATACACCAGCCAATGAATCTCGTCCGAGAATGTTCGAAGCGATGGAATTGATTGGAAAGTTGTTGTATGAATCAGAGGTATCATTTCAGGGGCGATATTTTCATTGCAATAGGGTAACTATTTATCCTCGACCATTGCAGCCATCCATACCAGTATATGTAGCAACTGGAGATGACTATGGCATCAGATTTGCGGCAGAAAATTCCTTTGGCTTGATGGGAGGACCTCCATTTTCTCTGGAGAGGCTGAAAAATACTATTGCTAAATATCGGGCAATAAATAATAGCGGTGCTGACAATCTTATGCTGGCACGCTTTTTTTTATGTAGGCAAGACTTACGACGAGGCTGTGTGTGAGGCGATGCCTTTTATTTATCAATTTAGCTAGAGGATGAAAGCTAACTCTGCTCAAATCGTTAATAGTAGACATCAGAAGCTACAACTATTTAATCGCCAAAATATCTGTTTTGACGAAGATTACCTGCTAGAAAATTCCATTATCGGTGATGTAGCGACCTGTGGGGACAAAATCAAAAAATTCCAGGATGAATTGAACCTGGGTACAATAGCGCTCAAGCCTTCATCTCAACATCTGCAAAAAAATTTGGAGAGTTTGACACGCTACAATCAAGAGGTGCGAAATTATGTCTAAAAGAAAACCATTCCTTCCTCCTGATGATATGCCACCAGCAGAAAGAACGGAAGTTGATGGTATGCTGCGTCGGGAATTAGAGCAATCTACCACCAGGAGCTTTTATGAAGCTTGCGATCGCATTACCCAAACTTTGTTATCAATGTGTCAGTGGTACATGACGACCAATTTTGGTCCCTTGATGTTAATCATTCAGTGTCCTGATATGCCAACTTTTTGGAATATTATGAGTGATATTTCTCAACTTGGTAACAGGCTGAAAAGATTTGCTAATCACGCAAAAATTCGCGTTTGTCCCCCTCCTGATAATGGCGCGCCATTTGAAATTAGGGTGGATGAAATTTCCTTATACCGAGATTGGTTTTAAACCTAGTAATATTACCGTGATTATTTGCCTGATAGTCTAAATTAACACAACGGTCGCTACAGATGAACACACCCTCCATAGTCCCCTACTGTTAGTGGGGGACTTTGTTAATTTTACTCAAAAACAATGCCACGATAAATTTCTGCTATTGGTAATTCAATATTCATTCAATCTAGGGAAATAGATTGTTCTAAGCTGTTAAAGTCACTCATTAACCAACCTTCAGTTTTTTTGCTGTAGCGTTCTACAAAGGGTTCATCTTGTTCGAGAAGTAGATATTCAGTAAAACTTGTAATAGATCTATAAATACAAAATTTACCATGGCGATCATAATACGCTGTGGAAGGGGATAATATTTCAACAATTACAACAGGATTTAAAACTTCCTCAAAGCGATTATCATTTAACTGCGGCTCGCTGTCGAAAACCATTACATCTGGATATACACCTTGTCGATGTTGAGGAATCCACAGCCGCAAGTCGCTGTTAATTGGTTCAAATTGAGTATCTCGTAGTACAAGGGTAAGATAAGTTAAGATATTCTTACCAATACGGTTGGTTGTGTTTGAGAGTTCCCCCTGGCATGAGTACAATTGCCCCATCTCTACACTCGCTGCGTCCCTCTACTTTCTCTTCGATGGCGCGGTATTCATCCAGACTATAGCGACGTTCGGTAGAAATCATAGGTCGTAATCGCTTGCATCAGCAATATCTATTTTATTCTAGAGTTCTTTTAATCCTTAGCTAATCCTTAGCTAATCTTTAGCGATCGCAATGTCGCTGGATTTAATTAATGCG
>CBZS010000509.1 GCA_000613065.1 Richelia intracellularis
AATAATAATGTCAGCTTACGAATACTTAACTTCATCATGGAAAGATATATGGCATCTGTTGATTCAAACTTTAACCACGAATGTTTTACTTTTGTTAATGTTCAGAAACTTGTGACCTAAACTTTCACCCCAACATCAACATGATTAACACCTTATAAAATAACATCATTATTCAACAACAAAATTGAGTAATTATGCCCCTCAATAATATGTATAATTGCAGTCGCAGACTTCCCATAATGTAATATTTCTATTACTACAATCTCAGTAACCCTAATTCCCGACTATCAATAGTCAGAAATAAAAGAATATAATGTTGAATCTATTTAGTTGAAGAATATAATATTCTCTTAAATATTGGGCGTAAGAAGTAATTTGAAGTACATTTGGATTATATAATTAAGTTCAGGTGTAACCTTATATTTTTCACTTAAAGACATAATGGGTTGCGATTGCCCTTCATCTTTCGCTAAAATCTTTAAGCTTTAGGGTATAAGCTTTATTACTTTTGGGAATACAGCTACTATGCGAACATCCTGCTGTACCCCACGCTATGGCAATTTTACGGAAAAATTAGAGACAAAAAAGCAAAGATGGCGAAACGTATACAGTTAGTTTT
>CBZS010000510.1 GCA_000613065.1 Richelia intracellularis
TGTTAGAGGTAGATATAGCTAGAGTCATTCTCGTGCAAGTAAATTTACTCATACTCAATTTCAGGTATGCGTAAAACCGACTCAAAATATGAATATCTGCCCCTATAAAAACTCATAAAAAGCCAAATCATAAAAAAAATGTTTTTTTATGATTTGGCTTCATACTAGGTTTTTTTATATTTATTAAGTTTAAGCAACTTTGATTGAGTATAATAGACATTTTACATAATTGAGTAAACAAATGGGAGAAAATATGTATTGATATCTAAACCATAAAAATTATTCGCTTTGCTGAATCAGGGGATGATTTCACTAAATTTTCAACGATTTCTCAAGGGTTTCAAACGCTAAATCATCCCGCACTTATCCAATGCCAAATTATTTTTTGGTTTGAATGTTTTAGACAGACTGTAGCTTTGCCCTAGAGGATGAACATACTGATGATAATCAACACAAATACAATCAACAGAATCAGCATCAATTAAGTTTTCATACCTAATATTTTGCTAGTGAAACGATGTATTTATCCCCAAGGTAGACTACGGAGCCACTTAGAGCAACTGTCATTACAGATATGTACCAAACAAAGCAAAAATCCCCAAAGGAAACTATGAATATTGCTGAATTGGGACCAATGCAAGTTACAGAAAATGCTGCTGAGAATGATGATAACTTTCTTGCCCATCTCGAGAGCTTAGAAGCAGTGGCAGAAAATGAATCCCCATTGTCAGAAAATGTAAGTGCGGATCGAAGTCTTGGGGATCAAATGGCGATGGCAAAAGCTTCGGGATACAATAAGACCGAGCATGATGACGCGGTGGGTGCTTTCTTCAAAGAAATGGCACGTTACCCTCTGCTAAAACCGAATGAAGAGGTAGAATTAGCGCGGCGAGTGCGTTTTCTCGAAGATGTCAGACTTAAGCAAGCTAGTTTAGAGAAAAAACTGGGGTATCCACCTAGTAAAGAAACACTAGCACAATGTTGGGATTTAACCGAAAAGCAGCTAGAGCATCGTTTATATCAAGGTAAGGTAGCGAAGCGCAAAATGATTCGTTCCAACCTGAGACTGGTGGTGTCTATTGCTAAACGTTACTTAAATCGGGGGGTTCCTTTCTTAGATTTAATTCAGGAAGGGGCAATGGGTTTAAATCGGGCAACAGAAAAGTTCGATCCGGATAAAGGGTATAAGTTTTCTACCTATGCCTATTGGTGGATCAGGCAGGCAATTACCAGAGCCATAGCTAATGATGCACGTACTATCCGTTTACCAATCCATATTGTAGAAAAACTTAACAAACTCAAAAAAGCTCAACGGGAACTCAAACAAAGATTAGGACGTAATCCCTCAGACATTGAAATAGCAGAAGCTTTAGAAATTCCGGCACCACAACTACGACAACTACAGCAACTGCGGCGACAAGCACTCTCTTTGAATCATCGCGTGGGGAAAGAAGAGGATACGGAGTTGATGGATTTGCTGGAAGATGAAGAAAATCTGTCTCCAGAAGCCAGAATGAACGAAAGCATGATGCGTCATGAAATTTGGGAAGTTCTCTCTGATGTTTTAACACCGAGGGAAAAGGATGTTATTTCCCTACGCTATGGGCTTACTAGTAGTGAACCTTGCACCCTAGAAGAAGTGGGCAATATGTTTAACCTTTCTCGGGAAAGAGTTAGACAAATCCAAAGTAAAGCCATGCGAAAATTGCGTCGCCCCCACATTGCCAAGCGCTTAAAGGGCTGGTTAGTTTAGAAATCCTCAGAGCCCCGACTTTTTCTAAAAGCCGGGGATTTTTATGCCCAAAATAAGTGGGGAAATACCATTTCTCCCTTGCTATGGAGTGTAGTGAAAACTGATTCCAATTATTCTGCAGTTGTTCTGCCTATATGGGGTAAATCCCGAAGACTGTTTTGTAAACTTATAATGCTATTTCTAAATTAATGTCATCATTAATGTCTTATCTTAACCATAATGGGATAAGAAACTAAATAAGACTTGGTAAATTCATTGAACTTATAAATGCTCGAATTCAACACCATAGCTGAGTTTTCCCGCTCTAACTGTCTTACTGTTTGTGCTTTCCTAGTACCAGCTAACATGATTGCCACTCTGTTAACGATGGTTTTAACTGCGTTACATCGTCCTTCACAACAAATATGGCAAGCGTCTGGATTCGCTATTATGTTCGCACTAGTAATGATACTACATGTATATACTTGGTTTGCCGTTGGAGTGATAATGGCTCCCACCTTTATTTTGCTCTTTCTTGCGGTGACGTGTTTGTTGATAAATTGCGGGGCGGTTATTTGGCAAAGACGCTACATCAATGCTCTTCATCTTAACAGATAGGAAAAATAGGTTATTTGATTTGGTATTATCGCGTTAAATAAGGCTCAATATGGCAGAGTTCAGTATAAAAAAGCTGACTATGCGTTGATTCTGGATTCTCAGTTTTTCTAGTACTGCTACGTGGAACTAAAAATTAATAATTGCTATTCTGTCTAATTTTGAGCTTTCATCAATAGTAGGTTTATTTCTGTCGAATTTTGCTAGTTTAGTTGCATAAGACTGTTAGCCATAAGAAATAAATCTAAGTACTTAGGCAGAATTAATTACACACATTATTTTCTGTTCCTTGTGCCCTACCTCATTGATTCTTTTAGGCTGAAGTTGCTTTTAACAACTTCTTGACTAAATTGTTAAAGGAACTTTTGATTTGACGCTGACGATACCATTTCTGAAAAGCCACCTCATAATCTTCTCCTTTGGTTTGTAGGCTATTCCAAGCATCTAAACCTATTCCTATACCCCAAATTAGCAAAACATATAGGGACCAAGAAATTCCCCCTCCACCAATCAAATCTATTACTAGTAATATTCCATTGACGATCGCATAATTACCTAAGCGCTTTTTAAAGCTTCCTACACGATAGACGTTAAATTCCTGACGTTTTTGTATCTCTACTTGTTGTTCCAGCCATTCCCGCTCTGCCAGTTGTAATGACTCTGGAGGAATATCTAATTCCGATGCAATCTCTAGCAATTGCTGGTATGAAAATTCCTTATCTTTATCATCCGTTTGACGAGCGATCGCTAATTGTAAAATTTGTTGGATATCTTCTTGAGTATAGGAACGGATAGCGCCGTTTGGTGAATTATTCATGGGACTGTTCTGTATTCTACGAGCTAGGGAATAGGAGCGAAAAAGGATAAAATTAGTTTCTAATATGAATTTATACATAACAAACTATCCTCTAACAGAGAATAAATTTCTCTTATCCTGCGTTACTGGATAACTCTTAGTTTGTATATATGCAACGTAGATGGTACTGCAACTCTATTGTAGATAATTTTCCAGTTTAATTTTGTCTCTCTTTTAGAGTTATAACAGTTAAAAAATAAAAAAGTAAGATAAGATACTCTAGTTTGTCGTTGATTTTACTTGTCATAAGTAAGAATATAGCAAGTTAGTATTGGAATTTTGAGTCACTAAATATACCAATTGGAGAAAAAAACGCGGTACATAATCAATCTGCAGGCACAAGGTTTTTTTATCCTGGAAATTGATTCTGTTGCAAACATTGTTGATTGATTATTATCTATAAATTTAAATTTTCACAGGAAGGTTAATGTTTTAGTATACGTAACAGAATCAAAGTAATATTTCTATCAATTCTTATAAATTTAAACGGCTTTGCATAAGTGCGGGATGATTTCACTAAGTTTTCAACGATTTATCAATGGTTTCAAACGTTAATTCATCCCGCACTTATGCAACGCCATTTAAACTTATTAAGACCAAAAAACTAGCAAATTTATGGTTGTATAAATAATATCTATGTAATTCATCTGGTAACAGAATAATGAACCTAGGTAATAATGTCAGGTCAACGGATAGTCATTATTGGAGGTAGTTTTGCTGGATTATCGGCAGTTAAGGCTTTAGCTTGCTCTTCTGTAGATATATTACTACTCAACCGCGAAAATTATTATACTTTTTCCCCTTTGTTACACGAAGTCGCCACTGGAGAGTTGGCACCAGAACTTATTGCTCACTCTATACGCACGATGCTGAAGCATATGCATAATGTACAGTTTATGACTGCCGATGTGAAACTAGTGGATGTCAATAATCATGTGATTCAAACGGACAAGGATTTAATATCCTATGACTTTCTGATTATTGCGACTGGTAGTAATGCCCATCTCATTAGTACACCGGGAGCTTCAAATTATACTTTTCCTGTAAAGAAGCTACAAGAGGCAGTAAATTTACGTAATCAGATTATCAGTTGTTTAGAAAAGGCTGTTCTGGAAGTAAATCCATCTCGACAAAAGCAATTATTGACTTTTGCCATTATTAGTGGGAGAACAACTGGCGTGGAGCTAGCTGCTTCATTAAGGGAAATGATTATGGCTTTGGTTCCGGATTATCCAACCTTAGATTTTAGTCTATCCAGAGTTATTCTTTTACAGGCTGGAGATCGTTTCATTCCTCAATTTTATCAGCGCTCGCATGTAAGTAGAATAACATCTGAAGCTTTATATCTAAATGACTCTACTACAATACAGAGCAGCACTATTATTTGGGCAGGAGGAGCTGTGGAAAATGTTCCTATGAAAACTTGTGGGTTATCTTCTATAAAAAACGGACAAGTCCCTGTGTTACCAACATTACAAATTGCCGAACACCCACAGGTATATTTCGTTGGTTATTTAGCCTCTTTGCCAGTAATGCCGATGTTAGGAGCTGTTGCCATCCAACAGGGAAAAATGGCTGCAATGAATCTTATGCGCCAAATTAAAGGGCTAAAATTATTACCCATGTGTTGATAACGCATGGGTAACTTAGTGATTCTTGGACGTTATGATGCAGTTGTAGAATTGGGGCAGATAAAGTTTACAGTTATTCTTGCTTGGTTCCTGTGGTTAGTAGTACATCTGTTGACTGTCCCCGGTATACGTAATCAGTTTTTGGTATCAATTAACTGGATTTGGGGTTGTTTATTTTGCGATGGCTTAATGCGTCTAATTTTTCCCCTACCATCAATTAAACAATTACCATTACAACATGACACAAGTACTTGGATTAGGACGGAAAATACCACTAGCAAAGAAATCCAAGAAATATAATTCCTTTTCACTTACCCCTGTCCCCATATTTATACTGCTACAGTCCATTGACAAAGAGTGATGGATTGACTGGAGAGTTATTCATTCTGACTTCAAAATGTAAATGGGGGCCAGTACTAAAACCCGTGGAACCAACTTTACCTATGGTAGTATCCTTACCAACAGATACACCTCTTACCACAATAATTCTACTCAAATGGGCATATTTAGTAGATAGTCCATTACTGTGTTTAACCACCACTGTTTTTCCATACCCTCCTCTGTAGCCAGCAAAAGAAACTACGCCAGAACTAGAAGCTCGAATCGGAGTTTCAGTAGGAGCACTAATATCAATAGCATTGTGCATACCACGCCTGGGATACCTTCTATATCCAAATCGGCTTGTAATAATTCTTCCTGGCAATGGATTAGAAAAGACTTGAGAACCACGACGGCGAAAAACTCTTCTAAGAGAATGTTTTAAAAGGTGGGAGGTATCATAAAAAAGCTCACAAGGCATATGCTGAGACTTATAGAAAACAGCACCCCGTGAGCAAATGACAAAAAATTCTCCTAGCAATTTAACGTGGGAACAGTGGGAGTTAATCGCAGAGCTGTTTACAGAGGAAAAACCAAGTGGTCGCCCAGGTACAACATGTATGTACGTAGTAGCAAACGCGATTTGATACCTACTGTGTCAAGGATGTACATGGGGGGCATTACCAGGAGATTTACCACCTTGGTCTACAGTCTATGGCTATTTCAGAAGATGGCGCAAAGACCGTACTTCGCTTCAGGTTCATGACAAACTATATTAATGGGCTCAGGTAGCAGCCAGTCGAGAACCAAGTCCATGGGAAGCAGCCTTTGATAGCCAATCAGTTGAAACCGCAACCATGATTTGTACGGATGTTCGTTTCGACGCAGGAAAACAAATACATAGAGGTAAGCGATTTATTACGGTTGACTTGTTAGGGCTAGTTTTGCGAGTCTTGGTTACTTCTGCAAGTGTGCCAGAACCTGGAGGGGCTAAACTAAACGTTTAGCCCCTCCAGGTTTATCAGATGAAAGATAAAGTTAAAAGACTGCACACTATCTGGATGGATGGAGGATATCGGGGGGAAGATTTTGCCCACTGGATAATCGATGTTTTTCGTTGGATTGTGGAAGTAGTTCTCAGACCCTTAGAAAAGAAGGGTTTTA
>CBZS010000511.1 GCA_000613065.1 Richelia intracellularis
GGAGAATAGCTGTGGCAGTACTGATTATCAACACTGGAAAGGGCATCATCTAAAATTAACACGGGAGCATCAATCAGCATTGCTCTCGCAAGGGATGTGCGTTGTCTTTGCCCTCCTGAAAGGGTAATACCTCGTTCTCCAACTATGGTTTCATATTGTTGGGGAAAATTAAATGATTTCGGAATGGATTTGTGAACGCTGGGCAATTCGTTCGATAGCATCTTGCTTTTCAGTAGGATCGCCGTAACGGATATTATTTTTTATAGTCGTACTAAAGAGAAAACTATCTTGGGGTACGTAAGTTATCGCACCTCTTAAATCTAACAAAGGGGTTTGGGTAATATCCACCCCGTCTAAAAATAGTTGTCCTGGCTGAACATCAAGTAACCTGGGTAAGGAATTAGCCAAAGTTGATTTTCCGGCTCCAATAGCTCCTACTATGGCAACTAATTCCCCTGGATGAATAGTGAAACTAATATTATCAAGAGCCGGAGAGAGGGAGCCAGGGTAGGTGTAACAGAGATTTTTGGCAGTAATTTCCCCTTTTACTGAACTTGATGGTAAAGCAAGAGACTGGTCTGAATTTTTAATTTTGGGCTGACTATTGAGTATACTTTCAACACGATCGATACTTACTTCACCCCTTTGGTATGCGGTAATGGTAAATCCTAATAAAGCTGTAGGGAATACCAAACGCTCTACATAAATTAATAAAGCGACAAAAT
Source organism: Richelia intracellularis (assembly GCA_000613065.1). GTDB lineage: Bacteria > Cyanobacteriota > Cyanobacteriia > Cyanobacteriales > Nostocaceae > Richelia > Richelia intracellularis_B. The sequence continues at coordinate 726 of CBZS010000511.1, forward strand.
CTCCTACAGCTAAGCTTCCCGCCAAAATTCTGGTTGCTCCTAGCCAAATAATGATTAAAGAGCTAATGTTAGCTAATCCCGCAATCAAAGGGAAGAGGGTGTTACGGCTTTGAGCCTGCTTCAACTTTGCCCATAATAAATTCTGATTTTTCTCGGCAAATGCTCGCCTTTCATTCTCCTCCTGGGCATAAATTTTGATTAGAGAAATACCACTGACGTCCTCTTGAATGAATTGGCTGATATCAGCAATACTTTCTTGTACCTGGGATTGCTCATTACGTAGGCGATCGCTAAATATGTATACTAAAAGAAACATTAAAGGGTATATAGCCAGAGATGCCAAAGTTAAATCCACACTGAGATAAAGCATCACTGGTAGTGTCAAAGTATAGGCAAATACCGCGTTCACCAAATTCAATACAGCAAAACCCAATAAGCTGCGGATCTTATCTACATCACTAGTGGCTCTGCTAATCAAATCACCGACGGGGTTAGTGGCAAAATAAGCAGGTTCTAATTTGAGTAAATGTTCAAAAATTTTCTGTTTTAGCTCAAACTCGACTTGTCTCCCCACACCAAAAATCCAAATGCGGGAAGCCATGCGAATTAACCACATAGCCGAAGTCAGCGAAACACTTAATACTACACTGCGTAGTATTTCTCCATAGGTAAAACTCTCAGATAGTTTGTCCACTGCCGAACGAATTAGTAAGGGGATATAAACCCCTAATCCGTTGACAGTCAACAAAGCGATGATACCGAGGGTTGCTTCTCGCCAATGGGGGCGTAAATAAGCACCTAATGTAGCTAGCCGTCTAGTTGTTGCCATGCCAAAGTTTGTAGATTTTCATCCTACAGTTTTAAAGATAAATATTATTTTCTCAGCATCAGCAGCAAAATAAAAATTTAGCCCAGTTACAAGGAGTTTTATCCTGGGTTTACAGCCTTTTTTTATCTGAGCTACGATTAATATCACTCTAAGGCAGGAGGCAGTCCAGATGAACATGTAAGCCTCATAGTATACTTATCTTCGTTCCCTCAATTACTGCATTAATTAGTATTCCTACGTTATTGGCGACCACGAAGGAAAAAGTATATTTGTTGTAAATAACTTTCCCATACTCTGGTCGTTAGTGATAGGGTTTCAGCATTGGGAACAAAGTCTTCTAACCGTAAACCCCTTCTGGCAATATTTTGGGGTGTTTGTAACAAGTAAGGTGGAACTGTTACATCTGAGAGACTAATAGTAGAAACATTGGCAGCAAGTAGTATCTCTTGTTGCTGGTTAGCAATAATTTGATTATCAATTGTAGCAATGGGCGATCGGACTAAAAAATAGGCAACGGCTGGTGTACTGGATACCAATAAAATTGTCAGTGCCCAGGCAGCTAAAAATCCCCCCGGTGCCTCTATAGAACCGTTTTTTAACTTTTGGGCAGCAAAAATTAAAAACAATATGGATGCTCCCACAGGTTTTAGAGGAAAAGAAATTACATTCCATAAAGAAACTACAGCAGGTTCCCCAGGAATCAAAAACGAAAGAGCTAGGACAACAAATAAAGCAACAACAACTAATCGCCCTACATAATTGCTAGATGGGTAGAACCTCTGAAATAAGGATAAAGCAATAGTACCAATCAGTAACCATAGCAATACTCGACTCAACAGTACAAACATAAGTTAACTCTCAAATATTCTGATGCATTCAGCCTATAGGTTTCGGGAAGTTTACTTGAGCGTCGAAATGTAATTTTACTGTTACCTGACATCAAATTCCTCACACCCTACACATAAAGACTACCGTCGTAGTGATTTTAGAGCAATTTTTCTTCGATGGCTCATGTTTTACAATTTTCCAGATCAGTAATTTTCCCAAAGTAAATTAATCTTAATGAAGAGTAGTAATATTACAAGGAAAATTTATGTCATCAGTAAAAACTACTATTTTAGTGACGGGGGGAGCAGGATATATTGGTTCCCATACTGTTCTTGCCCTGAAACAAGCTGGCTATGAGGTGATTGTACTGGATAACTTGGTTTACGGGCATCAGGATCTAGTAAAAAATGTTTTACAAGTAGAACTGGTTGTTGGTGATATAAGCGATCGCTCTTTATAGATAATTTG
>CBZS010000512.1 GCA_000613065.1 Richelia intracellularis
ATTAGCTTTGATTTATTTACCAGCTTACAGTTTAGGAAGACTTTGGATTGAAGGTTTAAGAACCGATAGTTTAATGCTAGGTTCCCTGAGAATAGCACAGGTCATCAGTTTAATTGGAATTGCCTTGGGATTAGCTGGTTTAGCGTGGTTGTATGTGGCTAAACGCTCCCTACCTGATGTTGTTCTCCCCATTGAAGATAAAGAAAGAAAAAGAGAAAGAGGTAAGGAGTAAAGAAGTGTTCGTCGTTTTTCGTTGGGTTTGCCGGAGGCTAGACGCTCCTGTATACCTGTAGTGGCGTTTTCCAGGTTAGGGTAGGAGAAACTGATGCAACCTTCAATTACCAATTATCAACC
>CBZS010000513.1 GCA_000613065.1 Richelia intracellularis
TTCAGGAAGATGTTTTAGTTAGAAGCAGAAGCATCCGTATATCTGAACAGAAAGGGAAGGTATGAGATTTAACTTGCTTCCAATACTTAATAATGGAATGACAAGTTAGGTTAAGAAACCGTAATGTTATCACCTTGTTTGCTTACCAATAATCTAACAATCGACAACGCCAGAATAAGTAAGAATAATACTAAGCCAATAGTACAAGCATAACTGTATTCCAAGTTGGGAAATACTTGCTCGTATAGATAGTAAACAATAGTTTTAGAACTATTGAGAGGTTCTCCTTTAGTCATAATTTGCACCTCATCGAACACTTTAGTAGCACTAGTAGCTGAAATTACAGCTACTAGTGCTAAGTAAGGCTTCATTAGGGGAACAGTAATATCCCAATGTTTTCCTATCCCATCAGAGCCATCAATAGCTGCTGCTTCATAAACGTCTTCAGGGATTGATTGCAAACCTGCTAAGTAAATTACCATGTAATAACCCAATCCTTTCCAAATAGTGACAGCCATGACGCAGAATAGGGCAAAATCAGGGCTTGTTAACCAAGGAATCCCTTCTGAAGAAAGATGAAAAGACTTAAGTAGCTGGTTGAGTAATCCATTTTCTGCATATAACCATCGCCAAGCAATTCCTGCTACTACGGTGGAGATGACAACGGGTGTATAGTAAGCTGCTCTAAACCAATTAATTCCTCTCAGCTTTTGATTGACTAAAATTGCTAATACCAGGGGTAAAATAACCAGAATTGGTACAACAACGACAATATACAGTAGGGTATTTCCCAAAGTTTGCCAAAATACGCTGTCACTCTGTAACTGTTGGAAATTTTCTAAACCAATCCACTGGGGTGGCTGGCTAAAACTAATATCTTCTATTTGATGAAAACTTAAATAGAAAGCTTGTAAAGCAGGAAAAAATACCGTTAATACTAACAACAAGAAAGCTGGCAATAAGAATAAGTAAGGTGTCAGTTTTTCTAGAATCGAGTTTCTATTCATGGACATATTAATATTATGCCTCTGTTGTGACTTTGAGGAAAAAAAATATTATACCGAATATCAACCACTAATATCCAGATTTTGAGGGAATAAACCACAGAACCCCTGAGTACAGATGTGGCGGTGGATTAATAAACAGATAAGTAGGAGGTGACAGTTATTACTGACAAAAATGATGCAATTTTTCAGGTAATAACTGTCATGTATTCATAGCTCAATAGTACACCTTATGTTTTTCAGTAATAGTGGCTAAATTGATACTCTTTCTTATATAAAGAACGTTCGCTAAAAGAGTATTCCCCCCTATATCCCCATAATTTTAAGTCGGTGAAATCTTAGTATAATAGGCATCTCAAGCCATACACCACAAAATCACAGCAAAGGAGAAATTATATTTGTACTGAAACAAAAAACTTATTTAAGGATACGTCAATTCAACGAACCACGTATGGGGTTGGTCATGATTACGATATTGACGTACTACTCTGACTAACCCTTTTTCTACTAATAGTTGCAAAACACTTTTTTGCCTAAATTCACTCAATCGTGCATATCCACCACGATCTTTTAGGTATTGTAAAAGCATTTTTTCTCCATCTGCACCCATGTTCATAACTCCGTATATTCTAAGTGCCTATTAAGGCTTTTCACGCTCTGCAATTCTATGCAATGAATGGAGAAGACGCCACGGTGCTTAACCCCTGAGAGGTTTAACCCCACAAAATATTAATCGAGTAAATAAAAAGCAAGTGATGATGGGACTTACTGCTTCAATTCTGGTTGGATATTGTTTCTTTCACTCCAAAGTTAACATATGAAATCAGTATTATCCACATGAATAATGTTATAAATTTGATCCTTAATGTAAAAATTTGTATTTCACGAACAAGCTTTTAAAT
>CBZS010000514.1 GCA_000613065.1 Richelia intracellularis
CTAAGATTAAACCCTTTAACAAGGCTAAGAAACCTGCATACATAGAAAAATCATCACAGCTATCAAAGGCTTTAAATTCAATTCTGCCTATCTCTGCGGGGATGCGTGCTACTTTTGTTAATTCGGGAGTACTAGTAATTAATTGCCTTTGATTTTCTATAAAAACTAATGTTGCTGGTCTTTTCCCTGTACGATAAAAAGTTCTGACTGACAATCCTCCCCATAAATCACCTTCATTGAAGGGAGAACTATAACTAAAAGGAATAATATAGGGACTATAATGAGTTAATTTTTGACCAATATCAATCATCTCTGATGATGACATTCCAGTCATAGATATATTGAGATCTGGTCCATATGTCACCATATAAATATTTGCAGTTTGCTCATCTGGGTGAGATTGCAAATATCTGATTTCATAATCATTCAGGGGTACTTGTGGTTTAAAAATCGAACTATAGGGATTAAAACTAATCAGCACTGGTTCATAGCCAGATTCAAACGCTAATTTCCTCAACAGATTCAAGCTTTGAGTTAGTTCTGCAATCGTGTCTGAAATACTATTATTTATGGTTGTCCTAATTTCAATCCCTTTAGGAATACAATCAATTACTTTCTTATGCTCGAAATTAGCAAATCTTTCAAATCCTTCTATATACCATCTTTTTTTTCTAATATTCGCATCACCGATCCTCAATTGTAAATTATCGTCAGGATATACGGGCAATCGGTCAATTATTTGTTGAAAATCTGCAAACTTTGTCCGATTAAAATCAGCTAATTGTCCTGAACTATCTAAGAAAGCAACTTCATGCTCAATGCCAAAAGAAAACATTTTTGTATTTTTTAAATAAATAAATTATTTACTCTTCTATTCTGATCATTGTAGCATTTTTTATCTTTTATTTACTTTAAGATAGATATACAAGTAGGATAGTTTACAATCATACTAAACGTAAGAATATATTTTTGTATGAAGATTGATAGAGCACTAAATATCAAAAAATACCTCAAAATATTAACAATTACTATGGCGCAATTCATTACATTTATCACTCTGATGAGTATAGCGTTTGCTAGCTATGAAAGAAAATCAGCGTTGCATAAGTGCGGGATGAATTAGGGATTGAAACCATTGAGAAATCGTTGAAAATTTAGTGAAATCATCCCGCACTTATGCAACGCCATAAAATAAATCTACCCTTTTCTGCCTGACAAAACTGGGATCGCCTACTATCGGTCTTTACAGTATATTGATAGTGTTAATATGTGGCGAATAAAATTAATTTCTATGTTGCCCCTTTTCTGTCACTATCCGGGATGAGCAAATAGTTCAGGAGCTAAATCATCGAGAAACATAACAGTATTTTAAATAATTCATAGTAGCAATTAAATGATTGAATCCCAGTAATAACTGTGAATTAGGAAAAATATAAATCCAGGGATAAATCAATCAAAATAGTAAGAGTGGTTGGACGATTATACGCAGATTCTTTAAAACATTCTTCCATCCAGATTCATGATTCCATTGTTGATGATTAGAAAAATCAATATGACTATTTATTTGCCGCTCAGTCTTAACTTGACAAGATTGATTTCAGGCTAATAATCCTGGAGAATTCAAACTAATCATCGTGTAAACACAAAAAATAATCTCCCACCACCTCTCAATATGTTGAAAGTTTGTAAACGGATAATCTGTCCAACCTAATTCTTTTTTACACTGACTAAACCCATATTATACCCAGGTTCTGAATCCATATAAGTTGCCTAAAGTCTATTTCAAACTTCCTTGAAGATTCGTCATTACGAAGGAGGTAGAATTTTCTGGCATCGTTTCTGGGTCATTAGTTATTTCCAAGTAAGTTATGACTCTTTTTTACCCATAAATTATTTCTCCAATGTATCTAGTTTATGATTTTTGATTACTAAATGTTATCTCAAATTTACACCACTTCTTTTCTCTAACACTTTGCCCTAATGACAACCAGACTCCGTTATTACTTCTAATTGCAACTACATAAGCTAAGTTAGATTCATCTAATTTTCTCAGAAATTGACTACTTTCACCATCTAAACTATCTGCCAGTATTAATTCGATATTAAAGTTCTCTTCAATTAAATCTGTAATTATTTCTGACGTTAACTCTATTTTAGTTTTATATTTATCTCCTTCTTTTAACCTCCCTTCTGGTTGAAACACTTTTAGCATTAATGGAAATGTTATATTATGGTACATTCCATAAGCATTGACTGAAACTATTCCATTATCAAATTTTTCCACACTTCCTAAGTATTGTCTCGCTACTTAATCAGTCTTTTTACCTTTTTTTCTATCTCCGGTTTCATCTATTACTACTGTAATCGCCTGACCATTCAATACCTGCTTAATTTTATTTAATCTTCGTTGTTTGAATTCATCTACTGACCAATCTGAATTAGCTAGGAAATTATGTAATGACTGGGCTGAGTTTATACTTACTACCTTACCTATCTCTAGTAATGATTTCCTTTTTATCGTTGATATTATTCCTAAGTGTAAATATTTGAAACACTCATAATTTCTTACTTTCTTAAATAAGTCCTTATACTCTGCACAAGATTCATCTATGATGGCAATTGTTGGGTGAGCATCTCTTGCTAAATGTTGCAGTAATTGTAACTCTACATTCATTGCCCCACTTTGCTTTCAGAGTTTTATTTTTGTTCTTTTATTCATAATATCCGGAAAGTGACAGAATATGAGTAGTAAAACCCTTTTAGCAAAATAGAACAGAAGCATTAAATACAGTCAAGTAGTTTAAATATGTTGCAAGTTTACTTCATAAAAATTAGGCATCAGCATTTATACTACTAGAGGGTTTGGCAAAAAGCACCACAATCTGCCATGGCAACCCAGGCTAATATGGACTCAGGAAAGCTAGAGGCGTGAGTTTATGACAAGTGCTGTTCAATCTCCTTACAGCAGCGAACAAGTTGCCGCTTGGTTACGTGGGCTGCTGACTATTGCTTGGGCTGACGGTGATTTTGATGCCCAAGAGAGGGAATTAATTACTAGTATTACCCAACATGAATTAGCCCAAGGGGTGAATTTAGAAGCCTTGGATGCCATTGAGCCAGAAGAACTAGCTGTCGTTTTGGGAGAAGGAACACCCATGGCGGAAAACTTCTTGCGGACAGCAGTGATGGTAGCGATCGCAGATGGGACTTACTCTAAGAGTGAAGATTATCTTCTCCACCAGTTATGTGAGGCTTTAGGCGAGCCAGAGAACATTTTAGAAGCTCTACGCCATACCCTAGAAACTGGGGAACAAGTAGCAGTAAGTATTCCCATTCAAGCACCATCCAAAAAGCATTTAGATCCTCTTCACCCCTTGCGGGATTGGTTGGATGGGTTGGACATAGAAGATCCTAGAGTAGCCAGGTTCCTGTGCAAAATGATCCCTTCCCAATGTCCTTTTGAAAGGGATGTGACCCTATTTGGCAAGAAAATAGTGCATATTCCTCCCCTGTGTAAACTCAATCCTTTATACGAGCAGTTAGTCGGGTTACGTTTTCGTGCGTTGTCATATTTAGCAGATGATTGTGGTGAGGATGTTTCGCCTTATATTTAAAATTATTGGTAGATAGCGCACATGATCTGTAATTTTTGTGAGTGTGAATGAAAAATAGTTTACTCTCCTTGAGTTTTCATCCCAGTGAGTCGTTGCTACTGCTCACTGGTCACTGGTCACTATTACGATTGCGCAATGGAAACAAGTATTTGTTATATGTAGCGTCAAGCTCCGCTAACATATTTAGTTGTGTATAGGCTTAATCCACAAGACAGTCGCACCACCAAATATGAGGGACTGACGAGTTAAAAATTATGCAATTTATTGATCGCGCAAACATTGAGGTTGAAGCTGGTAATGGAGGTGATGGGATTGTTGCTTTCCGTAGGGAGAAATATGTACCAGCAGGTGGTCCTTCTGGGGGAAATGGGGGATGGGGTGGTTCAGTCATTTTCCAGGCAGTGGAAAGTCTACAAACCTTACTAGATTTTCGTTACAATCGCAGATTTAAAGCCGAAAATGGTGCCCGTGGTGGTCCCAAAAATCGTACAGGAGCATCCGGAAAGGATTTAATTATTGAGGTTCCCTGCGGTACTATGGTTTACGAACAAGGAACAGGGAAATTAGTAGGAGATTTAATTACCCGGGAACAAACATTGGTGGTAGCAAAGGGTGGAAAAGGAGGACTAG
>CBZS010000515.1 GCA_000613065.1 Richelia intracellularis
ACCTCACTCTCAGTTGGCACCTGCTTGGCAACTGTTGCTATTAGGTGATGGCTCCCCAACAAGACATTTACAGCTACTAACTAGGATGCCCACAGAGGTAGATGTAATTGATATGTCTTTAATTGGTATGGATTTGGATGATGCTCCAGACTTAATAGAAGTAGTTCCAGGCCCTAGATTAAGGAGACAGGTGTGGCTGCGTAACTCTTCTGGTCAAAGATTAGGCTATGCTAGCTCCTGGTGGGAAGCCTACCATGTAGATGAGTATTTACAAAATCGTTCATTACCAATTTGGGCAAGTCTAGCTAGGATTCGCACTGAACTATACAGAGATGTACAAGGAATTTATTGTGGCTATTCCCAGGCTTTAGAGGAAGGTTTTGCAGAACCCGGACCTTTTTGGGGTCGTCATTACTTGTTTTGGCATAATGGAAAACCATTAACGTTAATTTATGAGGTTTTTTCCCCTTATTTAACTAATTATCTGGGTCCTACAAATTTAGAGTTTGGTAATGGAAGCTTAGATTAAGAAAGATTTTTGGTTTCATAAATTACAACTATTATCGGTGTAAACGTTGTTGTAATGCTTAGAGGTTATGAGTAAGAATGAAGTTAGTTGTTAATAAACTCCTAACTTCTAGGTTTCCACTAAGGTTGGTAGTCTTGTTTAAAATCTGTACGATTCATGGGCTGCTTAACTTCTACACCTTCACCACCCAAAACTTCTAGTGGTTTGCCATCTACTTGAATATAAACATTAGCATTTGTATTTAAGGTGGTTGCTGTATAAAGTACCTGACCTAAACGACCCTGCATAGAAGCACTACCACCACCAGAGATAAATTCCCGAGATAAGTTAACGTAAACACTATTATTCTCCTGTCTAACGCTTAACAGCTTAGTGTTCGAGGGAATAGTAGTGGAGCCTGTACTTTTGGTTGGTCCTGCAAGTAAAGTTTGAAAAGCTTTATTTAAAAGTTTATTGGGCTCTTCATCCGTGGAAACTTGTAAAGGTTGGGAAACCAATTTAAACTCTTTTCCTGTATCTTGAAGCCAGTAAATGCTGGGATCTTTATCTTGGGATGCTCGTTTGCCTGAATCGGAAGATGGTTGCTGAGTTACCTGTGTTCCGGGATTTACAGAAGTATTTTGTTCAAAATTCAAGGTAAAAAAAGCTACAGCTCCACTCACAGTCACAGCTGCGGCGGAAACTGCTGCAATTACCCCTGAAGAAATACGATTGGATCTTTGTTCGCTCATATAAAAACC
>CBZS010000516.1 GCA_000613065.1 Richelia intracellularis
GGAAGTTAAATCATGAAGAGTATAATACAGTTGCTTGTAGGCAATAATACTGGCAGTAGTCAAAATTAGCCCTAAAACTGGAGGTACTATAGGTATCCAAGCAGTTTGTAGAAATAAAGCAAAGCTGATACTAACTAGAATACCAGAAGCAATAGCGATCGCTAGTAGCAAAGATAATGGATGTCGAAACCGTGAGGCAATCAGACCTCCAAGCAAAGCCCAAGAATATATCCACAGAATTTCTCCCCATTCAGACCAAAACCAAAATATCCGTTGCTCATCTAGGGTTACATTCAAAAGCTGACTTACTAGTTGAGCATGTACCATCACCCCCGCAAGTGTTGGATTGCCCATATAGTTAGAGCTATAAGGGGTCAGGAACAAATCTTTCCCACTGGGGGCAGTAGTACCAATCAATACTATTTTGTCTTTAATCCAGTTAGTATCAACTTCTCCAGCTAATACTTCACTTAGAGATACTTTACGGATTGATTTATGTGGTGAATTCCATCTAATCAGTATCTGTCGTCCCCCATAGTCTAAATTTTCATAACCACCAGAATTAGAAACTAAGCGGGGAAAAAATTGTTTACCTACATACAATCCATCCTGCACCACTCGAATTGAGCTATCATCTTTTTGCAGGTATTTCAGCAAGGTTCTGATGGCAAATGAGTAGTAAGATTGGCCATTAAGCCTAGCATATAACAAGTTACGGCGTACGACTCCATCAGAGTCTATGAGTAAATCATTAAAACCTACGCGTTCTGCTGGTATTCCAGAGATAGAAGATACACCCTCTTTATCAATATCTGGTAGTTCAGTGATAGTAATAATATTAGATGCTTGAAGCTCTTGAAGCAGAATATGATTACCTGGCGGTTGGGGAATATTACGATATATATCTAATCCTATTACCCTTGGTTTAGCCTTTTGTAAATTTTGTAATACGTTGGCAAGGGCTAAATCCGATATGGGAAATCTTTTTTGTTTTTCAATATCAGCTTCTGTAATTTCTACTACCAATAGTTGTGTTTCAGTCGGAGTAGTTGCCTGATAAGATATCATGTTATCAAAAGCATCTAACTCTAAAGACTGTAACCAGCCCACTTTTCTTACACCTACTATTAATCCTGACACTAAAAGGCTGGCAATCATAACGGATTCTAGCAACCCTATATTTGCTAGGGATCTATTTAAGTAACGTCGATAGTATTTAAGATATAGAGAAATGAGTAGAGACAAGTGATGCGATAACTTCACAATTATATGTTTATTGGTAAATTGCAAAAATTGATCTAATTTATTGATGAGAAGTACTTTTATGGTGGATACATCAACATTAAGTAGTTAGAGATATCCCAGACAATATAAATATAATTTACTACATAAATAAGTTATAAATCAATATCCAAAAAAAGTATTTTAAATATTTTTGACAAACAAGCACAAATCAGCTTATTAATCCATTTAAGGCTTGCAAGCTAGTCTATATTCTATTTTATGAGATAACCAATAATAATCTATGGGGAAGCTCATCTGCAAGTTCTACTATTTTTACCATTCCAATAAAAATAAATGAAAAGCATTAACTTATATCTTGTTTGATCTTATCTTCACAACATTCTCCTCTAGTTCTAGTTGCTCCTCCTCCTCTACGCCCTGGGATATCATTTTCTTCATGTTTTAAAATTTCAGAGGATAGTTTTGATGTATTTATACTTGTATTTTGGTTAGAAGGCGAAAAACTGTAGTTGTAAGAGAATATCACTGATAAGGTGAAACATATAGAAGTTAATACTTTTAATTTCAGATAATTTTTCATTATCAACCTCTATGAAGGTGAAAATCTCCACTATTAGGAATAACCTATTTTTTTGATTTGTGCTAGCAAAGAGCATGATGATTCAATATATTTTTATAAATCCAATAGAGAATAAAATAACTTGTTGTTTTATCCGTATAAGCACGTAGCAAATAATATTTCAATAGAGAAAATAATCATTAATATTTCTACGATAGTAAATTTAAACTTTTGGATGAATTGACTTGGTCTGAAAGACAAAAAATAATTGAATAAAGAAAGTGCAAAACTAGGGAAGACAAAAATTATCGGCGTTGCTGAATCAGGGGATGAATTAGCAACGCCAAATTTTCTTCTGGCATCACTTACATTTACGTAAGTCTCCATCACTCCCAATGTCGGCTGTTATTAGTTGAACCCTTTAAGTCTGATGGTAGTACAAGGTTGGTAAAACCGATATGTTTGGCTTTTATTGGAAAGTCCATGGTTTCTTGTACTGGAGTTTTATTAATTTATTTACGGCGGTTTGGTGTTGAAGGCAAATAATGGAATACAAGAGTATCGTTTTGCCAAAGAACAGCTACATTGGAGATTAGCAAAACTTTCAATCCCAGAATAATCTGACAGATGGTGCAACCTTTGTAGTGGTGAGTCAAACCCCTAAACTATCTCCACAACTACAAGGTAAACCTCCTGACTGGAAACCTGAACTAAAGCATCAGCATAGAATTAAAAATATCCTGTAGAAAAAAAAAGAACTAATGTTCACAGAAAAAAGCAACCCAAATTTGCTTAAAAACTTGATTAATTCAATTTTTTACTGTTGTGCTGTTTTGTTTTTTCTTAGTCTAGGGTCATGGAGTATTTCCTAAATTTTGTTCCATTTTGTTAGAGAATATTTTAAAAGTCGAAGTGAGTTACAAATCATGCAAGTCCCCTGACCATGATACGTATCATTGCAATATAGATTACAGTCTCAGAAGTTTCAGGTAGCCTTTCATAGTCCTTACTTAATCTTCTACACCAATTGAGCCACCCGAAAGTTCGTTCTACAACCCAAGGTTTTGGAAAAAGGGTAAAACCCTTCTTTTCTAAGGGTCTGAGAACCACTTCCACAATCCAACGAAAAACATCGATTATCCAGTGGGCAAAATCTTCCCCCCGATATCCTCCATCCATCCAGATAGTGTGCAGTCTTTTAACTTTATCGTTCATCTGATAAAGTTAAAAGACTGCACGTTTAGTTTAGCCCCTGCAACTTCTGGCACACTTGCAGAAGTAATCAATACTCGCAAAATTAGCCCTAACAAGTCAACCGTAATAAATCGCTTACGTCCGCTTACGTCCATGTATTTGTTTTCCTGCGTCGAAACCAATATCCCTACAAATCATGGTTGCGGTTTCAACTGATTGGCTATCAAAGGCTGCTTCCCATGGACTTGGTTCTCGACTGGCTGCTACCCGAACCCATTGATATAGTTTGTCATGAACCTGAAGCCAAGTACGGTCTTTGCCCCATCTTCTGAAATAGCCATAGACTGTAGACCAAGGTGGTAAATCTCCTGGTAATGCCCGCCATGTACATCCTTGACACAGTACATATAAAATCGCGTTTACTACTGGGTACATACATCTTGTTGTACGTGGACGACCACCTGGTTTTGCCTCTGGAAAGAGCTCGGGGATTAACTCCCACTGTTCCCACGTTAAATTGCTAGGATAATTCTTAGTCATTTGCTCACGGGGTGCTGTTTTCTATAATTCTCAGCATATGCCTGGTGAGCTTTTTTATGATATCTCCGACCTTTTAAAACATTCTCTTATACTAATAACTACTAATGATAGTTTCAGCGCTAGTAGTAGAATAAAGTACAGAAAAACTGTAAGGCAGAGAGGAAGGGAAATTGGATGAACTCAGGGCAGTGCTGGAACTAGCCACAGAGGAAGAGCTACAAGATTTAACGGCTATTCTTTTTAGTCGTAAGTTTAATCCCATCGATTATGTAAAAACACCAGAACCTATAGAAGTTCAAAGCCAACATCGTCAAGATTGGCTCAATGCAATCGACCAAAGGTTTCGCTTTTTAGCTGCCGATGGAATGACTGTGTTGCGTGGCCAAACTAATCGGGTATCTTATAGGCAAGCACTGATACAGGTGTGTAAGTATTTGAAAATACCTTACTCTCAGAACTTAGCAACTATTGATTTAGAAGGGGAGGTCTTTTTATTTTTGCTAGGACAAGTATGGAAAAAATTGCCTCAAAAAGAACAACATGAATTAACTACAAGATTACAAATTCAGTTAGCAAATTCAGATTTAAGAGAACCTCTACCCCTATCTTGGCAACAGGATCCTTTGGGAATAATTTTTAAAGGTGGTAGTGCTTTAGCCGTGACTTCTGTACTACAACCATTTGTTTTACAACAAATTGCGCGTCAATTCGCAGCACATTTTGCAACCTATCAAGTTTCTCGACAAGCTGTAATCCAAGGCGGAAGGGCAGCAACAAACCAGTTTCAAAGTTATGTAACTCTGCAAATGGCTAAACGAGGTATGGCGATGAATGCAGCTCGCTATGGGGCTGTAAGAAGTATTTTTGCCTTCGTCGGTCCGATGATGTGGACTTGGTTTTTTGCTGATTTAGGATGGAGAGCGATCGCAACTAATTATGGTCGCATTATTCCCACTATTTTTGCTTTGGCTCAAATCCGTCTTACCCGTTCTGAATGCTGGGAACCTGCTTGAACTAATTAGCGTTCTTTAGTCTCTCAAGACTCATGGCTAGGAGTAGATGAACGAAAATAAACTACCTTGGCGACTAGGTTCTTTCCTGCCAAATTTAACATTCTGTTGGCGTTGTTTGACAATAGGATTGTTAACATTGCCTCTAATCCCAAGTGTGGGGGCTGTGTTTATAGCAATATCATTAATTTTTACATGGTTAAATGACTATCGATTAATTGTTCGTCTTCCTTTGAATTGGGGATTTGCATTGCTAAGTTTGCTGTTTATTATTAGTGTCGGTTTTGCTTTTAATCAAACAGAAGCATTGCTAGGCTTATTTAATTTTTTACCATTCTTTCTTGTCTTTGCTGGCTTTAGTAGCTTGATTCAGAAGCCATCCCAGCTACGATATGTATCTTGGATTGTAGTTATTGCTTCTATTCCTGTTGTTCTTTTGGGTTGGGGACAAATGTTTTGGGGCTGGACTACCCCAATCCACTGGCAAAGTATATGTGGTTGGAAAATCGTACCAGGAGGTAATCCTCCCGGTAGAATGGCTTCTGTGTTCATGTATGCCAATACCTTAGCCAGCTATCTCATTATGGTTTTCATTTTGGGATTAGGTTTGTGGTTAGAAAATTATCAAAGATGGAGAAATCTACTTTCTTTTCCGATTCGGGATCAAGCTAAGATTAAAATTTGTATTCGCTATATTATTATTTTAAGCGCAATCGCTATTGCTAATTTACTTACCTTAATTTTAACTAATTCCCGTAACGCTTGGGCGATCGCTTTGATTGTTTGTTTAGTTTATGCAATCTATCAAGGTTGGCAACTATTAGTAGCTGGCGTTGTTGGGATTTCAGCAGCAATTTCAATAGCTGCATTTGCACCTACCAGCATTGCGGAAGTTTTTCGACAAATTGTCCCCTCATTCTTTTGGGCACGATTAAACGATCAATTATACCCTGAACGGCCATTGGCTTTAATGCGAACAACTCAATGGGATTTCGCCATAAATTTAACTTGGCAGCGTCCTCTCACAGGTTGGGGTTTGCGCAACTTTACCCAACTCTACCAGAATCAGATGGATGTTTGGTTGGGACATCCCCATAATTTATTTTTGATGCTGTCTGCTGAAACTGGGTTGCCTGCAACTTTACTCTTTTGTGGTTTGTTTGCCACAATTGCGATAACTAGTATCAAATCACTACGCACAACTACTCTATCATCGGCATACAAAAGTATACTATTTAGTTACATTCTTTTCTTGATTAGTCTGGCATTATTTAATACAGTAGATGTAAGCATCTTTGATTTCCGAGTGAATGTATTTTCATGGGTATTACTATCGTGTTTGACAGGTATCAGCTTTAGATACAAAGATATGAGCAAGCTGCAGTAGTCGAAAGTATCAGATGCCATCATGTAAAACAAGTAAATCTTTTTATCAATAACTTTACTTTTGTCTTAAGTATATTTTTTCATGAACATATTAGTCTTTATTACTAACATCAATGCATACATATTACGGTGCATATAATTGTATACAACTGGATACAACTTAATTTAAAAAAATAAACCTAGGTATCTTTGTCTTTTTTGAGGACATGTGTAAAAGTAACCTGATTATTGCTATTTAGATAAGATAAACATATTGCTAGTATTAACTACCGAATCATGAGGATGAAAAACTACTCTAATAAATTCACTTTTTTGACCTCTTTTATAAGTATTATTGCTAATATTTTAATAATTAATCAACCGATCAAAGCTTCTGAAGTCTCTGAAATGGATACAATAAGCTACCATAATTATCAATTAGAGAAATGTATCTTAGGCAAGAATTTAAGCTATGAATTAGCTGGTATGCAAAGTAATGGCCAGCTCGATGAATCAAGTATTAGGTAATCTGAGGGGGTTCGAAGAACTACAAGAAAGTGATGTTGGGCAAAAAATAGCTCAACCGGAACGATTTCTAGTTGAAATCTGGTTCAACAGAGCCAATTTAGACGCAATTATCCCACAGCTTTAGGATTTTTATTATCCCAAAATGCATAACGTTTGAAGTTGTAGACTAAATTGTTCACTCCAATAGTCGCCTTGACTGACTGCTTACCAATGGAATGCATTAACTTGCCTCCCATTTCATTAACCCAGTGACCAAAAACGTGTTCGACCTTACCTCTGACTTGAGAACGCTCTCGATTATCTTCTTTGTGTTTTGCAGTCAATGGATGATTGCGGTAGGCTCGTTCATTAATGTGACTGAGGAATTGTAAAATCTGTAGAATCCATTCAATAGATTCACTAGGATAGGCACTATCTATCCAAACCTCTTCCCCCTGGTTTTGAACATCCAACAGTGCCCCTAACACTTGGGAATCATGCACTGAGGCATCCGTGACTTGATAGCGACGAATAAAACCGTACTCCACATCGATACTGATGTGGTTTTTATAACCAAAGGAACTCTGAATTCTTTTTTGTCCAGGGAGCATCGGTATCCTTCTGGGACAAACGATGAGGCTTTTGCTTCTCTTCCTTAGTATTATGCTGCTTGGGAACTGGAATCACTGTGGCATCTACTATTTGACCCCCCTTAGCTTGCTAGCCTTGCTCTCTCAGGTAGCTATCAAATTAATTGCTCAAACAGTTCTTCAATAAGACCCTGCTGCTTCAACTGCTGCCGAAATAACCAAACTCTAATTGCATCTGGTACTGGTTCTGCTAGTCCCAAGCCCAAAAATATCATGAACGATAGTCGGTTATTGATCTGGTACTCCAGTTCTTCATCACTGATGTTGTACAGTTCTTGCAGCACAAGCATTTTGAACATGACTATTGCATCTATGGGCTTTCGCCCAGCATTATTTTTTCTGGGCTTGTCATGCACTTGTTATAAAATAGGACCAAATTATGACCACGGCACCGTCTCGTCTAACTTCATGAACAGGGTCTTCTTGCTTTCTAACTTCTGGTATCGCTGTTCAAGTTCTCCGACTTTTTTTATTCCATGGCGATTCAACCCCAGCTTCTGCTCTCCCTATACTCTCATCTCGCGAGCTACTTGCTCAATTTTTCGAGGTGCCCTAATAAATAGACTGTTCCTTGCATGGCAAAAAGCTATATAGTTTTCAATAAAAAAGGTCAATTGCAAAGCAGCCAATTGGCTAAATCCATCCAGATAAAAAAGAAAGATAGATTCGTTAATAATTGTCCGGCAAAAGCTAGCGTTTTTATCTCCTCTAACCAAAATAACTCACCATACATTAGCTGCTGGTAATTCTGATAAGATAGAAACAATTACATACTTCACCCACCACTTACAGGAGGTATTAAAACTACTTCGTCACCATCTTGCATAACAGTATCTGGATCCACAAATTTTAGGTTCACACCAAAACGAGTAAGATTACGCCAATCAGATAGTTGTGGGCACTCTGCAACTAAGCGCTCGCATACAGCAAAAACTGGGGTACTCTGAGGAAACTTCATTACTATTTCCTTCACTCCAAAGACTTCTTGATAAATTGCAAACAGCTTGACAGTAATAGTTATTTCTGATTCAGTCATTACCAACGGATAAAAATTAACCGATTTTTACTTAATATTCAATAATTGCAGTCGTATTGTCAAACTGTTCAAAAGTCAGATAGTATGAGTTGTCGCTCAATAATAATTTCTATTTAAAAATTGATACTTGACTCAATACAAACAAACTGAAGTATAGATTCGATTTTCTTGGTAGAGAGCAAATATTTTGCACAAAATGCTAATATTCTATGTTAAAAGCATAGGGTGGCGAATATTTAACAGAAAGAGGATTTGTCTGATTAAAAAGGGTGTTAGAAAAGTCAGGTATTAACTAAAGATGCAAAAGTACTATCCTCTGAGTACAATAGGTGCTCTAGTGACCGGACCTAGTGGAAGGATATTAATTGTCAAAACAACTAAATGGCGGGGTACATGGGGTGTACCAGGAGGTAAAGTTGAGTGGGGTGAAACTCTAGAAGATGCTCTTATAAGAGAGTTTAAAGAAGAAGTAGGACTAGATTTAATGGAAGTACGTTTTGCACTATTACAAGAAGCAGTGATTGATCCCCAGTTTTGTCAGGAAGCTCATTTTATCATGATCAATTACTATGCTTTTTCCCAAAGTGAAACTATAACCCCCAATGAAGAAATTGAAGAATGGGCTTGGGTTAATCCCCAAGAAGCATTGAAGTATCCTCTCAATAGTTACACTCAAATTTTGGTTCAGGACTATATACAAACATTGGTATGATAATTTAGGACTGAAATCTGACATCTGATGGATCAAATTAGAATCACTGATATTCGCTGCTATGGTTACACTGGGTTCTTTGCAGAAGAGCAAGTATTGGGACAATGGTTTCAAGTTGACTTGACTATGGACTTAGATTTACTACCCTCAGGAGAAACTGATGACTTGAATCAAACTCTCAACTATTGTGAAGCGATAGAAAAAGTGAAAAATTTGGTGGAAGGTAAAAAATTTGCTCTACTGGAAAAACTAGCCTCCAGGATAGCTGAAGATATTTTAAGTTTAAACTTGGTAAAAAAAGTCCGGGTAGAGTTAACTAAATTGGCTGCTCCTATCCCAAATTTTGGTGGTGAAATTACTATCGATATTACTAGAGGCAAAGAAACTTCGGCGTTGCATAAACCCTAATTCATCCCGCACTTATGCAACGCCGAGATTTACTTCTAGCAAATCGCTCAAATCGTTACGCCCATCAACGCAAAGCATTGTTACACTGCTTTCAACGTATCTTCCCAAACCAGAATATTGCTTATGTAACCGCAGACAGAGAATTTATTGGGAAAGACTGGTTGAGTTACTTAGTTCAGAAATCTATTCCTTTTTGTATTCGTATTCGTGAGTATGACCATTTGTATGATGCTCAACGTTCACTTTCTTCTAAAGTGGTGTTCAGCAATTTACAAGTGGGAGATATTCAAATTT
The DNA here is from genome assembly GCA_000613065.1 of Richelia intracellularis. GTDB lineage: Bacteria > Cyanobacteriota > Cyanobacteriia > Cyanobacteriales > Nostocaceae > Richelia > Richelia intracellularis_B. The sequence continues at coordinate 9,521 of CBZS010000516.1, forward strand.
TATCAAAACCTCGGCATATCCCTGGTATTTGGGCATTTGTAGTTGCCACTCATTTTGTTGATGGTAAACTTTTAGTCCTAATAAGGTGATTTTTGAAAAATAAATTCCCAGCTAAAGCGGTTGAATCAAGATATCCCATTTGGGCAACAGTGGATTTCGCTGTAATCTAGACTCGACTTCTTTCATAGCTTTCTTTGTTAGAGAAATTCCTTTTTGGTCAACAGTTTTACTTAAACTCAAGATAGGATATAAGCCTTTTCAAGTCATACTCGAAGCCCAGGAAAGCATGACTTTAACATCAACAAGCTTCGCCCGCCCCATTCCAATGCTGGTCAAGAATACCCCAACAACCCTCTATGGGATTGTATTTACTATGGTAAGGAGGATAGTAAAGCAATTGAATTGGTATATTTAGCAGATCAACAAACTCAACCATCCTTTTAAAAAATTGAGTTTTTACTCCACTACTTTCCGGACCATTATCAACTTTAATTTGTATCAGTTCGTTATCCTGCTTTTGTTCTGGTGTCATTATTCTGTTCCACCATTGAATTAGAGTATCAACAATAAAATCCCTGGTTTTATAAGAAGAACTACCAAAGTTAATATAGAATAATTGCCCACTATCTTCATCAATAATCCCACAGGGAGTAAGTATATTTTTCTGTGCATCCCATATCATGATCCTCTGCTTGATTGTCTCCTCTGGTTTTTCCACCACGAGAATAACCCCCGATATTAACGGTAGCTTTGCAGTCCATGCTTAGTCCTTTGACTTTGAGGCTTGTTGATTGCGGCTCAAATTCTTTGATGTTGTTGAAGATATGATCCGTTTGTGCAATTTTTTTTGAGGTTTGGCTTTTACTACTTTACGAAGACCATACCCCATTCGATTCAATACTTGTGCCATTGTACTGGCGCAAGGCAATTGCTCCTGGCTAAATCCCTGTTCTTTGAGTTTTTCTAGTGCCGATGTTGCTGTTAACCGGGTATAGGCTAAGGAAGTTTTAAATGTTGGGTCTTGTTGAGAATCAGATTGTGCAATTTGTCCCAGGGATAATGCCACAAGAGAAGAGGTTATTTCTCATGGCAACGCTTTGCTGTGCTAAAGGCTGATTGTAATCCCACACAGATTATCCCTGTTCTTTTTTGCGCTAACCCTAACTCTATATTTTCTCTACCCCAACCGAATACTGTTTGTGCTAACCTTGCTCTGCCTTGGCAATATTTCAACGTCATCTGAGCTTGAAAGCCCCGAGGTTCTACTCCATTCATTTTCCATGCTGCCAACCGCAAGTCTTCTATTTGTTTGTGATCTTGTTAATGATTTGGGTTCCTCTGCTGGGTCTAGCATACTTCACAATACTGGCCCCTGTTTTTTTACTCATCAACATTACATCTTACTTTCCTTGGTAAATTATTTCTTATAAATCACCTTAGGTGCCTGCACACTCTCACTCTATTTCATCTTGACTGCGGTTATCAAAATATCTTTGTTTGTAACAACCGTCTCAATAGTTCGTATCCATTCTCAAGTAACTTACTCTCTATCTGGGAGTGTTCTAACCCACGAATGTTGTCTGAGTCTAACCAATTAACTATCTCTTCAAATAGTTCTGGTGCTTGTGAGCAAAACATACCTTGATTTTATGTAGATCCTTGCATAGGGTGTGGAACTGTTCCTGTTTTTTCAATTTTTACAAGCCAATTCCATCAAGTACATTTTTGGTTGTCAATACTACTCTGGTTGACTTGTCATTTATTATTCTTATATCATACTCCGTACTACCAAAATAGTCGCACCCAATTCATTTCTTCAGGCACATATTCACATTTCTTGCTTAGTTCGTGAACTCACAATTTTTATAATTAGTCGAAAATAACTTCTAAAGAACGCCACCCTTATATATATTAAGGGAATGTTATGACCGATGGGAATTTAGATAATTACGTGCGACTTGTTCAATTTTGACAGATTGTTTGTCAACTTGATAATTCATTTGTTGCATTTCTTCAACGGAAATTGAATAAAAAAGTTGTTCAATCGTATCTCTTAAAGATGGATATTTCTCCAAAGTTCGCTGATTGAAAATAGGAACAGCTTCATAGGGAGGAAAATATTTTTTATCGTCTTCTAATATTACCAAATTTAGAGCCTTAATCATGCCATTGGTAGAGCTGGAATTACCTATATCTATTTTCTTCTCTCCTAGGGCTTTATACATCAATCCTAAATCCATCTGCTGAGGAGCACGATTCAACTTTAAGTCATAAGTTTTGGATAATCCTCGATACCCATCTTCCCTTTCCAAGAATTCGTAACCAAATCCTGCTTGCCACTGAGAAGAATATTTAGCAGCTTCTGATAGTCTTTTTATATGCAATTTTTCGGCATCTTCACGACGTATAACTATTGCATAAGTATTCTCAAAACCTAAAGGTTCCATTACTTCCAGTTTGAATTTTTCATCATATGCCTGTTTTACTAATTGATATACTACTTTTGGATCACTAATTGGCTTTTGTTGAAGAACAGCAGTTAAAGCAGTACCAGTGTATTCTACATAGCCATCAATCTCACCCATTTTTATTGCCTGATGGCAGATAAATGTTCCTCCTAAGTTAAAGCGCCTGTCAACCTTAATATCGGTTTTTTCTTCAATTTTTTGTGCGATAATTTCTCCCAAAATTATTTGTTCAGTTGAATTTTTAGAACCGATAGTTATTGTACTTGTATTGATATTTAGTAGAACAACAATTGCTAATAAAAAGCTAATAATAGATAAGCTTAAGGTTCTTAAAAAACGATATTTATTGTTATGGTCCTCTTCTTGTTGTCCTAAATAGTTTTCAAGCCAACTAAGACAAAAATCAGCCCCAAATGCAATGACAGCAGATGGAATTGCACCTATAAGAATTAACTGATTATTAAGTGTGGCTAGTCCTCGAAATATAAATACTCCCAAACCACCACCACCAATAGCTGCTGCAATAGTGGCAATAGCTACCGAAATTACGGTTGCTACTCGTACTCCAGCTATAATAATGCTTAGGGCTAGGGGAATATCTACCTGAAACAGTAACTGTCTATCTGTCATACCCATGCCACGCCCAGTTTCACGAATAGCTAGATCTATACTGCTTATTCCGATGTAAGTATTGCGGATTATAGGAAGTAGAGCATAGAGGATAAGTGCTAAAACCGCTGGTGTTTTACCGATTCCCCCTAAAAATGGTAATGAAATCAGAAAACCAAATATAGCCAAACTAGGAATAGTTTGAATAATGTTGGCGACACCAAGAAATAATGTAGCAAATTTATTATTGCGGGTGATAAAAATACCTGCAGGGACACCAATCGCGATCGCTAATGTGATTGCTATGGCAACTATGATTATGTGTTCCCCTGTACGCAAGAGTATTTGCTGAATATCAACTTGAGAAAAAATCGTACTCAAAATTTATACCTTGGCAAGCATGAACGATGATGATTAAAAACTGGGTATTCCTCCAGAAGTATTATGATATAAATGTTGGAAATTAATTGGAAGCTGAGAATTAAAAATAAAAAGTTTATCTTTTTTGGTTAGTGTGAATTAATTCCTGAAACTATTGTAATTATATTGACACTCTTCCAAAACTGTAATTTTGGAAGAGTGTCAAAACCCTTATCAGAAAACAGAAGTTTGTAATTCACACTAGATGTATTTAATTTCTTTTCGTCACAAGAGAAGTTAGTTTATCTCTGTGAGATGCTTGAAATTATCCCACTAATATAATTTTGTTAATCCAAATATGGATTGTTGCAAGAGATAAAAAAGCATCAAAACAAGCTGAAATTCTTTCCCATCTGACAACAAAGAAGACGACGATATTTTTTTTGAAACAATGAGAAACATCCTTCTCGTTGAAAACCTGGGACGGAAATTTTAATGGGTCTGCCCTTGTTCTTCTTTGTCTTCCAAACCCCCTTGGGCCATTGCGGCCAAATACCACGTCTAGGTAAAGCAGCGCACTTATGCTTAGAATCGTAGCCTTTGTCAGCAGCAAGCACTTTCAGGGGTTTACGGGGTCTACCCCGTTTGTTGGTCTTAACCTTTACACTGTGTATAAGTGGTATCACCTGATCTGTTTCACTATCATTGGCAGGTGTGGTGCGATTGGATAAAGCCATTCCTGAACCTTCGGTAAGAGTGTGTATTAAAATACCCTTTCCTTTCCCACCGTAAGCAGCACCATCACCACCGCCCTTCCCAGGAGAAAAAAGACCCGTCCACCGCGCCATAATAACTCCAGTTGATTAACCTTTTCTCTTGTCCAATCCCCAATATTTGTGGTTGTAAAGCCTCTAAGGTCCCGTCCAACTGCCAAGGTTTTAGCCATCGATGTGCAGAGCTGTTTGATGCCCATATTTCTCCTTTTGGAACGTCACACCAACGACACCTTGTTATCAATATATACAGTAAGGTATTGAGTACATAACGAAATGAAGAATGTGGCATTCCTCCTTCGCGTTTCTCTGGCGGTTTCAGAAAAATATCCTCAAACAAAGACCACTCCAAATTACTCAGTCGTTCAAAATGTCCAGCCATCAGATGATATAACCCCTCTTACTCAACAGGCATATTATCACTTTCTACTATTAGTGGGATATACTCAGGAATGTTCTTGGGAGGCAATATCATCAGTAAAGACTCGTCAAATTCAATATCGGGGATAACAGGAAGAACACCTAAGGGTTCACCGTTTTTGAGATCTTGCTGTTTACATTTAACTAGCGCCATTAAAGTCTCACGCTTTTCCCTAACACATTCAAATGGTTTTTCTGCACTTGGATCAAATAAACGTTTCCACCGTTCCTCAAATTCCTTGAGTATAAATAAATCTTCTCCCACTACACCAATCCCAAAATCACGGTTAGTTGTAGCTTCGATTAAAGCATATCAAAAAGCACACTTGGGACAGCGACAACACCACCGAGAAGAACCAGGAGCCCATTGAGCTTCATTACAGCATGTAAGTTCTTTGAGAATGTTTTTATTCCAAATGGATAATTGGTGAACTGTTGCCATACAGTAAACCTCTTCGCAGATGCTGACATAGCGAAATGGTAAACCCTTACGTGCTAATACCAATTTAATATGAAGCTGCATATTATATAGCCAAGCAAACTTGAACGGTTTAAATAGTCATGAGCCGCCCATTTAAGATTGAGAACACCCAGAGCGAAGAGGAAGTAAAAAAACTGCTACAGACAGCCAGGTTGGGAAACCAGAAAGAAAAACTACAGATGTTGTGGTGGCTCAATGCCGAGTGGACAAGTAAAGGAGCAGCAAGAAATCGGGAAACCCTTGGCTAGAGATACTTCAACAGTGACAATATGGTTGCAGAAGTATAGAACTGGTGGTCTGTCTAGCTTATTAGAAATCAAGAAAGCGGTAGGAGCAAAACGAAAAATCAGTGATGATGCGATCGCAGCACTCATACAGGAGTTAAAAATAGTAAAAGGGTTTAGTAGCTATGGTGGCATAGTAGAATGGTTGAAAAAAGAACATGGACTTGATATTGAGTATGGAACGGTTTATGCATTGGTTCGATATGGATTGGGAGCAAAACTAAAAGTACCACGTCCTCAAAGCTACAAACAGGATGAAAAGCTGGTATCTGAGTAAAAAAAAAACTCAGTATCATTCTCAATTGTCTAGAAAAACATCTAGCACCGGGGAAGTGCGTTCATTATTGGTGTCAGGATGAAACTAGGGTTGCATTGAAAACCCTCACAGGAAAAGTGATTACTGCTTCTGGAGTCAGGGTAAGCGCATCTCAAATTCTATTGACAAGCTGGTTGAGAGGTATCATCATGTTAGGAAAAAGAAGCAGTAAGAACAGTCAGCATATAATTATTATCCATAGCGGCTCCATTAGATTTGGGTGCGACTCTTTTAGTCAGACGGGCAGTGGAACTTAGACAGGTATTGGAAGAGGTGGAGGGGTACTAGAACAACGAGGTTTGAAAACTTACTTCATCAAAGGAATACCACTAGAGTACAAAGCCAGGTGATTGCGTTTGGTGTTGCTGAATCAGAGGATGATTTCACTAAATTTGAAACGATTTATCAATAGTTTCAAACCCTAATTTATCCTGCACTTATGCAACGGCAGAAAAACTAGTGTGGAATGTTCCCAATAAGGTGTTTTAGAACAAATAACATCACAGGTTGGAGACTCTCCTGCTGCCATGTATTCGATACGAGACTCATGATATCTACTCTTAAAATCTGGAAAAATTGAGACCATAGTTAATGCTTAACTCTACGGTATCTAAAACTCAATTAACCTATTAAGGGCATGATATCAGCTAAACTGGAGGTAACTAAAAAGGCTTTCTCATTGACATCGTCTTCTGAAGGTGCTTGATTGGGAACCATAATACCCATACACCCAGCAGCTATTGCAGCTCTCATGCCATTATTTGAGTCTTCAAAAACTAGAGTATTTTTTGGCTGACGATTCATTAAACGAACAACCAAATTATAAATTTCTGGATCTGGTTTTCCTCGTTTAATATCATCAGCAGTACGAATTACATCAAAATCTTCTAAATAAGAAGTGCGAGCAAGATGGTTTTTTACATGTTTCAAGGTAGAACTTGTACCCAAGCCGACACAGACTCCTTGTTTTTTTAAATAGGAAAACAATTCTGTAAATCCTTCTCGAAATTTAACACCTTCCTTCTCTAGAGTTCCATGATATTGCTCCTCCATTTCTAGTGTGAAGCTTTCGATTGAAAACTCTTCTCCAAACGCTTCTTTCAAAAGGCGATCGCATACTACATGAGGAAGACCCAATAGTTGCTCGTATAATTCATCACCAAGAAAATACCCCAGATTGTTTGCCGCATTTTGGTAAGCAGATTTGTACAAAGAACCATTGTCAAGTATCAAGCCATCCATATCAAAAATGACACTATCAAAATATCTATCTAGGATATTCATAATTAATTCTGTGTCGGTTAAGATTATTGAGTACCATCGACATAAACAATACCAATTAGAGTATGACCTACTCCTAAACCAGGTTGCATGGTTGATTCTAGGCGATGCAAGTACTCTGCTAAGGTGGGTTCGACAATATCAGTACGAAAATTGTGTTCGCAGTAGCTTTCTTGAAGATTCGATAATTCGTTTTTCAACCCTGTGACTGATTCGGGTAATGGAATATTGTTATTGGGAATATTTAAATTTTCTCCACAAAATTCTGCCGCTTCTATCACCACTTGGTTCCATATCCGAGAAAAGCTTTCAAAGAATTCTTTAACAGGAGATGGTGCTTGTGCTGAGGGAGATTGAAACAGCAATTCTCTAAAATTTGTGGTATGACCAGACTCATACAAAGAATTTATTATTTCCCTATAGGGAGGAATCGCAGAATTATATTCCCTAGTTGATGTATGTCTTCCAACCATTACAGAACGGTCAAAAAACTCAATATCTTGAATTTGGCAATTTTCTTGTTTTGATGCTTGAACCACCATTGACTTTAAGTCATGAGCATAGTGACAGCTCATCATCATATCTTCTTGCTCTTGAGCCTCAGCTAAAAAGCTCATTCTATAAGCCCAACGAGAATGTTCCCATTGTGACACCCATTCGATTGAGTATCTTCCTAACACATCAATAACTATTAAAGACTGAGTTTTATTTTTCTTAATTGCTCTGAAGATATGTCCTAAAACATCTTGGGTTTCTGCCTCTGTTAGATGAGAATAGGGTACACCGCAAGACAAATAAATTTCCGTAGGATTATCTGGGATTCCAAGCCGAATATCAGCTTCTTGAAAATTTAAATTTTTGTTGTTTTCCCATTTTTGTTTTGCTACTTTCACCATTTCTGAACTATTATCTAAGCCCAGATAAAACAGTTCTTTTGTCTGAAGAATATCTAAATATTTTAAAGCATTCTGAGCTAAAACAAATCCTTCACCAATTCCACATCCAAAATCCATTACTTGCAAGGATTTAGGTGAATATTTTTCTTCTAGTTTCTTGATTGCATTTGCGATTACTTTCAGAGAGAAAGGATTCTCCCACTTTGTTTTAACACTATCTTTTCTTTTGGGGGATAGGTAATGGTTTACAGCAGTTCTATAATGATCTTTACTTTCTTGTTTGAAATAATTTGGGGTAGATGTCATTGTTCTGAGGTAATATATTTACTTATAGACAAAACCTTAGAAGAAACTAAAAGTATCTAAAACTCCTTGAATTTTAGGTACTTCATGAGTTCTAAGTAAATCGCTTTTTCCTAAAATTGCCATAACTGCGGTGAAAGCTTGGGAACTTCTAAATTCCTCAGCAAAACATTCCAGCGAAGTGGGAACTATATTACAAACAGGAAAACCTAACTTTCTCAACCGAAAAGAATTTAGAAGAGTTTGTATTTGATATTTAATCCTTAAAGATTTGTGTTGGGAATCAAAATTTTTGTATGCAAAACCCATTCCAGGGTCAATAAAAATCTTTTTGACTCCAAGCTTAGTTGCTGTTTCTATCTCTTGAGCAAAATAATCATATACGAAGTCTACTGGGTCGTCAGTCAGTTTATATTCACCAATTTCTTTGGGATTCTTGCCCTGTAAATAGCAGAGGATAATTCCTGCATCGAACTCAGATACGGCTTGGTAAATTTCCTGACTATTTTCTCCTCCAGTTAAGTTTATGACATTTGCTCCAGCCTCTAAACAAGCTCTAGCCACTTCAGGATAATATGTTTCAATTGAAGTCAATACATTTTCTTGACTTAGAGCTTTAATTACAGGTAAAACCTGACTTTTTTGTTTAAAATCTTCAACTCTTGCCGCTGTGGCTCCAGTAGATTCGCTACCAATGTCTACTATATCAGCACCTTGAGCCGTTAAAACTTTTCCCCTACGAATTGCTTGCTCAGGAGTGTAGCAGATGCTATTTTTATACCATGAATCGGTGGAAAGATTGATAACTCCTAAAACTGACGGTCTGGAATTAAAATTTAGATGCTTACTGCCAATACTGAATTCTTGAACTTTTAAATCGTAATCATTTTGGTATTGTTCATAAATTTCATAGAAATATTTTAAATCCAGCATATCTTAATCACCAATCTCTGTGAATAATAACGTTATCAATTCAAAAAATACTATTAGAAAGCAAGAAAAAATTTATAGCTTCCAGGCTCCCGATACTTCCAAAACTTGTCCTGTAATGTAATTTGCTTCGGGATTAATAAAAAACCAAACAGCATTGTTTATTTCTTGCAAAGCAGCTGGTCTTTCCATAGGTAAAGGAGGTACTACTTCATCTAAACCAATAGAATTTTCCGCTACCCCTGGTGCAATTACATTGGCAGTTATATTATCTTTAACTACCTCTTTAGCTATAGATTTGGTGTAGATTATAATCCCAGTCTTGGAAATAATATAGGGTGCATCTTTATCACGTGCCGTTATATGATGAGCGCTAGCACAAGCAAAATTGATAATACGCCCCCATTTAGCTGCTTTTAGATGAGGAATTGCTGCTTGAGTAACGTAGAAAGTACAATTTAGATTAGAATCTAGAATTTCCATCCATTCTTCTGTTGATGTTTCGCTAGGTAGTTTATAGAGGAAATTACCTACAACATTAACTACAACAGACAAACCGCCTAACCCTTCAACTGCCTGTTCTACGAGTGATTTTGCTTGTTCTGGTTTTGTCACATCTGCTTGAAGGGCGATCGCTTTTACTCCATAAGTTGCAGCTTCTTTACAACCTTCATTTGCAGCTTCTGCGCTGCGGTTATAGTGAAATGCAACATCAAATCCCTTACTAGCTAGGTCAAGTCCGATAGCACGTCCAATTCCCACGGCAGATCCAGTTACTAGTCCTTTTCTCAACATTATTTTTAAGCCCCTACTGCTTGAATTATTCCAGAACAATCTACTTTTTCTAAGAGTTGGTTAATTGTCTTTCCTGAAACGGGTTCAATCCAATTTGGTGCAATTTCTGCTAGTGGTACCAGTACAAAAGCTCTCTCTCCCATGCGAGGATGAGGAATTTGTAGATTAGGAGTATCCAAAATTAAATTATTATATAAAATCAAATCTAAATCTAGAGTTCTTGCTCCCCAATGCTCTTTACGTACACGACCAAATTGCTGTTCAATCTTCAAAAGAGTTGCTAACAAATCATGAGGGTCTAACTCTGTGGTTATTAAAGCACAACCATTTATATAGTCTGGTTGTGGTGGTCCTACAGGTTTTGTTGTGTACCAAGAGGAGTGACTAATCAAGGTTATACCGGGAGTTTGAGCCAGGGCTTCAAGGGAATTTTCAAGAGTAGAGAGGGATTCGCCGAGGTTACTACCAAGAGCGAACGCAGCTTTTCTCTCAGCTTTTGCAGATGCACTTAAGTTGGTTTGATTTGACATTCTTTATCTTGAATACAATCTTCAAAAAACACTTAACCAAACTTATGTTAGGAGCTCTCCTGAGTCAAAGCCAGGACAAAAGCATCTAAAATTGATTTGACATTGACATAACTAATACCATTTCATTCAGGACTTATGCAACTGGCATACTATCCACATATTTAAACAGAAGTGCAATCTGTAAACTATGTTTTCCAAATCAATACTAATCCCCTAAGCCTTGCTGAACAAGCATTTCATTTTTTTTGTTCTTGGTATTAATGCGAAATTAAATGATTTATTGGCATTGGCAAACTTCGTCTGAAAGACAGAATGATATTTACAGAACTAGAATTACCAAGAAATTGCAAATTCACTCTACCTTCGTCAGCTTTGGATTTTGATCATTGGTCAAGTTATTTTAAAAAATAACCTAACTAATCTTTTTATTGAGATATTCTACCGGTCAAGTTGTCCACCATATTGAGTCTTGTTTGAAAAATATTAAAATTTATTGTTTTTCCCCCTGCTATTATTAATAATTTAGAGATTAATATTCACCGGTAGTTATAGTTACAATAATTAATAAGTTAGATTGATTCTACTTCCCGTATTTATATTATTAAGGCTGATACATCTTTTGATTCCATTTATTACGAATAACTGGATAAACTCAGAATCAAGACTATAAACATATCCCCTTATACAAAATATTTTTCGATTTCATCAAGTGAAATATGTATTTGACAAGTGTATTGGTTGCTATATTGAAAGCTTAGTATTTTACTTTTTCGCACCTAATTCAATTTTGAATATCATTTCAAACTCGTTAAAAACAGCCTGCATATTCACAAACACAACTATTTTTAGTTTGAGTCAATTTTGCTTTCCATTTTGCCTTAAATTCTACTTAACCTCGCAATTATCAGAACCATCTTCATTTTTTATCCTAAAACATGACCAAAAATGCCCTAACTATGGCAATCTGAGAAACAGCACCCTTTGAAAGCTGGTATTTGACCTACAGCAAATTTAATTTAAGAGGTTATGCAAACTCTGCCAACGCTTACAGATTCCAAGACCGTATCAAATCAACCGGAGTTTGATACTACCATTAAAAGACGTAAAACTCGCCCCGTTCCGGTAGGAGATGTCACCATTGGTGGTGGATATCCTGTGGTGGTACAGTCAATGATCAATGAAGATACCTTAGATATTGAGGGTTCTGTGGCGGCAATTCGTCGTTTACACGAAGTTGGCTGTGAAATTGTCCGCGTGACCGTGCCTAGTATGGCTCACGCCAAAGCCCTGGCAGACATTAAACAAAAATTAAAACAAACTTATCAAGATGTGCCCATTGTTGCTGATGTACACCATAATGGGATGAAAATTGCTTTAGAAGTAGCAAAACATATTGAAAAGGTACGGATTAATCCTGGACTATACGTGTTTGAAAAACCCAATTCTAACCGTACAGAATATACTCAAATAGAGTTTGAGGAAATTGGGGAAAAAATTCGGGAAACCCTAGAACCCTTAGTAATTACCCTGCGGGATCAAGGGAAAAGCATGCGAATTGGAGTAAACCACGGTTCCTTGGCTGAAAGAATGCTATTTACCTATGGTGATACTCCTGAAGGAATGGTAGAGTCCGCCTTAGAATTTTTGCGTATCTGTGAGTCTTTAGACTTCCATAATTTGGTAATCTCCATGAAAGCCTCACGTGTTCCAGTAATGATTGCTGCCTACCGACTGATGGCAAAACGTATGGATGAGTTGGGTATGGATTATCCGTTGCACTTAGGGGTGACAGAAGCCGGAGATGGGGAATATGGACGAATTAAGTCTACAGCTGGTATTGCTACCCTATTAGCCAATGGAATTGGCGACACAATTCGCGTTTCCCTCACAGAATCACCAGAAAAAGAAATTCCTGTATGCTACAGTATTCTTCAAGCCCTGGGTTTACGAAAAACCATGGTGGAGTACGTTGCTTGTCCTTCCTGTGGACGTACCTTATTTAACTTAGAAGAAGTTTTACATAAAGTGAGGGAAGCCACCAGTCATCTAACTGGGTTAGACATAGCAGTAATGGGATGTATTGTCAATGGTCCAGGGGAAATGGCAGATGCAGACTACGGTTATGTTGGTAAAACACCGGGTTATATTTCTCTCTATCGAGGTAGGGAGGAAATTAAGAAAGTTACTGAAGCTCGAGGCGTAGAAGAATTAATTAACTTAATCAAAGCTGATGGACGTTGGGTAGAACCTTAAGTTTTTCCTAATTTTTGTATCAGTTATCACTTAAATCACCGGATAGTAAAGTATTTATAGGGAAATAACAACATATGCTCGATCTCCACACTAAAGGCTGTGTTAGATTGGGCATACTGACTATTTTTTTTCTCTAGCCGAGCAGCTGTCATTATGGTGATAAATAGAAATAGGCTTGTTTTAGGTGCTACGGCAGTAACGCTATCTACAATTGCCGTTACTAGCTTAGGCATTCATTCTCAAGGACAGGCTTTATTTAAAGAAAGTCCGAAAGAATTGGTAGATGAAGTATGGCAAATTATTTATCGCCAATACGTAGATGGAACTTTTAATCAGGTAGACTGGCAAGCTGTTCGTAGAGAGTATTTAAACAAAGACTACAGCAATAAGCAAGAAGCTTATAAATCCATCCGGCAAATGCTCAACAAACTAGATGATCCCTACACCCGGTTTATGGATCCTCAAGAGTTTAACAACATGCAAGTAGATACTTCTGGGGAATTAACAGGGGTTGGTATCCAAATTAGCATGGATGATGACACTAAAAAGCTGACAGTTATTGCCCCTATTGAAGATACACCAGCTTTTAAAGCAGGAATCCAAGCAAAGGATATTATTACCAAGATTGATGGTAAAAGTACTCAGGGCATGGATACCAATCAGGCTGTATCCCTAATACGCGGTAAGGTAGGCAGTAGCGTAATCTTGACTATCTTGCGTAATGCTCAACAGAAAGATGTCAAAATTACCAGGGCAAAAATTGAAATTCATCCAGTACGTTATTCTCAGCAATCTACGCCCCAAGGTACTATTGGTTATATTCGCCTGAATCAGTTCAGTGCGAATGCCACTAAAGAAATGCGAAATGCAATAAAAGATTTAGAAAAGAAAAAAGTTGTAGGATATGTTTTAGACCTACGTGGAAACCCTGGTGGTTTATTGTATTCTAGTGTAGAAATCGCCAGGATGTGGCTATATCAAGGTACTATTGTTTCTACTAAGAGTCGCTTTGGAGAGAGAGAAAGGGAAGTTGCCAGAGGTAAATCACTAACTAAGAAACCACTGGTGATTTTGGTAGATCAAGGCAGTGCTAGCGCTAGTGAAATTCTCTCTGGTGCTTTGCAGGATAATAAACGAGCTGTTTTAATAGGCGCAAAAACCTTTGGTAAAGGACTAGTGCAATCAGTACGTCCTCTGGATGATGGTTCTGGTGTAGCTGTCACAATTGCTAAATACTTTACTCCTAATGGCAGGGATATTAATAAGCAAGGAATTGTCCCTGATGTAAAATTTGAAATGACAACCGAACAACGAAAAAATTTGTGGTTGAAAGAAAGACAAACAGTGGGTACTCTCGCAGATCCTCAATTTGCCAAGGCAGTGGAAGTTTTAAGTAAGCAAATTGCTGCTCAAAGTTCAACTAGGGCAGAGAAAAATTAAAAAGAAAATAGGCATAAATCTATACAATAATTACTTGGTCTGCGCTGCGGTCTGCAATCAATCAAACTAGATTTTGATACATAATATTTGGGGACACAATAATTGTGCCCTTTTTTTGACTCTTAAGGCCTGATTATCTGATCAAAAGTTACTGGTGGATTGTGATCGTTTCTAAAATGTAGGCAAACCAGCAGTTTTTTCCTCAATTTAATAGTAATTGTTAGCAAGAGGAAATATTTAGATTAAGAATCTATTTGGCATCAATCGTAATTTTTTGGTGCCTGGTTAACAATTATCAATTAGGATTGAGCAGGATACGATCGCAATGCCTAATAGCTATGATACTAGCCACCCTTTGGATAGAGAGGGGATCAATGCTTCGTCGTCTTTATTCTCTTCCAGTAATGAATTAACAACAGAAAATGGTGAGTTACAATTTTCAATTCATAGTACTTCAGAAATATATGCGAATGAAATTGTTGATAATGGGGATATTAGTGCTGCTGGATATAACCGTAATTCAGGCTATGGTTTAGTTGATGCAGGAGCAGCTGTAGGTAAAGCTGTAGGGGATAATAGTTTTGCCAATGTTCCTAGTTTAGGGGGTAAGGACTGGGGTGCTGATTTAGTACAAGCACCTGAAGTTTGGAATAAAGGTTATACGGGTAAGGGTGTAATTGTTGCGGTTTTGGATACTGGGGTGGATTATCAACATTCAGATTTGAATGATAACATTTGGACTAACACTAAAGAGATTGCTGGTAATGGTGTAGATGATGATGGCAATGGTTACATTGATGATGTTTCCGGCTGGAATTTCCATGATGACAACAACGATGTTTTAGATCGGAACGGGCATGGAACTCACGTTTCTGGGACAATTGCCGGGGAGAACAATGACTTTGGGGTAACTGGTATTGTTTATGATGCCCAAATTATGCCAGTTAAGGTGTTAGGTGATTCTGGTTCTGGATACTATAGTTCCATATCCAGTGGTATTCGCTATGCAGTGGATAATGGGGCGGATGTGATTAACCTCAGCCTAGGTGGGAGAGTTCCTTCTAATAGGATTGCTGAGTCCCTAGAATATGCCAATAGTAAGGGCGTTGTTGCAGTCATGTCTGCTGGAAATTATAGCACGTCGACACCAGGCTATCCAGGACGTTATGCAGATAAATGGGGCTTGGTGGTAGGAGCAGTCGATCGCAACAATCAAATGGCAGATTTTTCTAACCGGGCTGGTAGAGATAACTTGGCGTATGTTACAGCACCAGGGGTCAAGGTTTATTCTACTGTTCTCAATAATGAATATGATTCTTATAGTGGTACTTCTATGGCAAGCCCCCATGTTGCGGGGGTGGTAGCACTGATGCTGAGTGCTAATCCAAATTTAACACCAGATAGGGTAAGGCAAATTATTACAGAAACATCAGATAATAATACTCAAGGGACAGCCACAAATAGTTGGGATTTCTCTAGCTATTTGTCTGCTAATACTATCAATGATGGGAGCGATATGACTGTTTCAGGGCATAATTTAGCTTTCACCGATGACTTAAGCAATGCTCAACTCTGGGACTATGGCCAAAGTGTAAATCAAGAACCCAATGTAATAGGTCTGTTTATATACGAGCTCATGGAAACTTCCATCCAACAGTTCTTATTTTATGGCAGCGATGATAATCAAGATAACAATGGCAATAATGGTAATATCAACAATGATTTAGCCAGTATTGTCGAAGATATTACCAGAGAATTACAACCCTATCAGAGGTGGTTAGAATTTTTCTTTAGAGCATTAAGCTGAAGTTCCCCTTTGAGGAAAAACGAAATATATGAATAGTGAGACTTACAGAGATGTCATGTCCAAACTTACTGGGTACAAATCATGCTAATTCCGAGTAAATCTATTGGTCTTTGTTGTATAGCTGTAGGTTAAGTAATCTTCTCAAAAACAAAGGATTTACTAGCAATTGTTGTAGAAATTGTATTTTTAACAATTGTAGCTAAATCATCCAATAAAGTTTGGAAGCCATGAACGGGCAAATTCTCTGAGGTACGCTTTTTATTTGCTTTCTTTTTAGCTTTTTCGCTCTTTTTGGCAGGAGATACAACAGACTCTTTTCTCGCTGCTGCTGCTTCCCAATCATCTTCATCAAAAAGTATTGGAGCTAAAAGTTCTCGCATATGCCATTCTACGTAATAAGACAACATACATAGAAATATATGGGCTTTTACACGTTCGGCTGTATAGTGAGAATGAGAAATTGGACGAACTTTTAAATCAACAGTTTTATAACTACGGAAAGCTTGTTCTACTTGTGAGAGATTTTTATCGGCTTTTACCGTATCCGTAGCAGATAAAGTTTCTTCATCCAAATATGTACGAATTATGGCGTTGCATAAGTGCGTGATGAATTAGCGTTTGAAACCATTGATAAATCGTTGAGAATTTAGTCAAATCATCCCGCACTTATGCAACGTCCGAATTATATACGACATTCCGCAGGTTAGTTAGCAAAGAAGATAATATTTTCGACAGTGAGCACCAAAAAACTGTAGAATCCATCACCGCTGTTCACTGAGGTTGGAAATCTGTTTCAAAGAAGCCAACATTAATAAATGAATTGACATGAAATATTGAAACACCCAACGTAAAGTAGGAGTGGCACTTGGTTTACCTAACTGATTTTGAATTGTTTGGGCTCCTCGTTTTAGATATTGGCGTAATGCCCTCTGACCTAGCCTGTAAACTAGCAAACACAAACCCATAACAATTGCCAAAGTCGCGACTCTTTTCCTTGAATTTAGAAACACAGTGGAAGTAAAAAACAATGCATCAATACTGTTCTTTTCTAATAGTTATTTTGCGGCAGTTACGGTTGCAGGAACTCGATATACCCATCTTAATGAGACTATCATCTGCAAATTGTCTTCAGTGTAAAGGGCTGCATCCGCAACAAATAAAGCATCAATTTACCATTGTTTGTGGAAATCTGCCATAAGTGTGTGTTCCAAACATGGCAGAATCGACTTCATTACCATCTGCAACTCTTAATATTAATTAAACCTTTAATTACATGGGTACAAATATTTTGTGTAAAAACCCTCAAGCTTTGGAAGGTTAAAGCTTAAAGGTCTGTTTAGTACATATGCTCCAGGATAACTTCAGATTAAGCTGAAAGCTGGCATAGTCAAGTATTTGCAACAAATCTAGTTCCAAGGCTCAAGCCTTGAAACTCAGTGTTTGAGGCTCTGCCTCCAGCTATAAAACTAATACTGAATCTTAAATTATTACTTCACATTCTTGACTTCCTGTAAGAATTCTAATGTTAGCTCTTGATTCGGCAACAAAATCGCTATCCTAGAATGAGAGCGACAAAATATCCTAACAATGACTTTTAAAACCTTACAGTTAAACCTTTCCCATCTCCTATCAAGCTTACGCCCTTGGCTAACTTTATTTATAGTTTTCTGGTTATTGGGATCTTTGGGGTTAGGGTGGCTAGTCAATTCATTTCTAATTTTAGTGGGGTTATTATTTTTAGCACCAATTATTTTATTCTTTGGTTTTCGCTGGTGGCTACAGAGCAACTTAATTAACGATCGCTGTCCAGTATGTGACAATGAAGTAACTGGTTTGAATAATACACAGCTACAATGCAATAACTGTGGAGAGCAATTATTTATACAGGATAAGGAAATTCAGCGATTTACTCCAGAAGGCACTATTGATGTCAATGCAATTGAAGTTCCCTCCCAATCCCTAGAAGAATCTTGACTTCCAACTATTTGGTTATACAACCATCAGTTGCTATTTTATTTCTTCTGTTGTGAAATTGATAGAGTATATGTAGGGGTTTTACCTGGAATGAGCTGACCTATATAAAGCTTGTATATACCATCCTTAAAAAATCCATAAATTTCCGGTTTATCACCAGAATACGTGTCTGATAATATACAGAATCTACCCCCAGGACCATCAATTAAAAGGGTGGGTTTATCTTCACTTTCGACGGTGATACGCAAATATGGTAATGATTCTTTTAGCTGTAGTAATTGATGAGGTTTATTAGGAATACTGCCACAATTACTATTGACTAAACCTCCAGATTTACCAGTAATAATTAACGGGTCTGATTCTAAGGCGGCATTGATTGTTACGATTTCTGCTTTTGCTGGCTGATTGAACAAGAAAATGGGGCTAAGTACCAATATTGCCTGAAATCTCAGCAAAAATATCCTAAATTTCATAAGAATTATACTAGATAAGTAAATAAAAAATGACTAATTAATATATTCTGATTTTTTAGACGATATTCCAGATTTTTTGGTTTCTGCTTGAAATGTATTCTTTCATTAACTCTTTTACTTAAAGGACTTATGCAACGCCACTACTTGTATACATATCATGATTTTGTGGCGTAACTAGGATATGCATAACCATTATGATTAAAGGTAAAGTGGAAATAAAACCCATCTTATATGATGAACTATTTCTTGATATACAGCTATTATGTTTACTGAATACGCATATATTTCACTAATTTGATTTGGCGTTGCTGAATCAGGGGATGATTTCACTAAATTTTAAACGATTTATCAATGGTTTCAAACGCTAATTGATCCCCCACTTATGCAACGCTAAAAAGAGTACTAGATAAGTACATACACTCTATTGTTTACAAATTTATAGTTTAAATAGAAATTAATATCTTAAGCTGAGGTAAAAAGCTAATGAGTACCGAGTCAGAAAGAGAAATGCAACAACGCCTAAAAGATCTAGAAACAGAAATTAATTCTCAATCTGTGCCAGACTATCAGG
>CBZS010000517.1 GCA_000613065.1 Richelia intracellularis
ATATTCAATTTATTGATGGTATCTCCATAATTAATAAGTTATACCATTTTTTGATGAAGCTACATAGAAATACTATCTGTGTAAGGTTTTTATCTCCTTAATTCTATACAACTTCACAAGAGGATTTTATTACCACTGTATATTATTTAATCACATGAAGTTAAAAAATAAAATTACTCAAAATTACTAATTAAAATTAATTATGTAATATTTAAATTTTGAGTGTGGGATATTAATCAACTTCATTAAACAGATATTCTTCTAACAATGGCTGAAATTTGCGGAATTCTTCCGGTGATAGCAATTCCATTGTTCCAGATGGAGATTTTTGAGCAAAAAATAGCAAAGGATCAAGGGGAGTATAAATAGTATACTCTTGAGCTTCATAATAAAATTTGGCAAGTAGTTGCAGTTGTTCTGGTTCTAAATCTTCTTCTTCGTCTTCAATTTCTAGGGTAAAAATTTCTGACTCTTCCACAGGAGGTAAATCTCCTACGACTGTTAAAGCATAAGCTGTATGCTTTAGTTCTAGGTTTTGCTCTGCTAAAACAGCTTGGGCTGTACCAAAAATTTGGTCAATGATAGTATCATCTTCAATTAAGATTACTTCTTCTTTACCTTGGCTATGAGAAACAAAAAATTCCACCGGTGAATCTTTAGGAAGCAATAAAAAGTACTCTTTATCTTCCATTAACAAGGAGTCTTCAAGGTAGCATTCAAGACTTCTTCCTTGCTCGTCAGTTAAAGTAATAAAACCCAAATCACGTTCATTTTCGTCGGAAAACGGAGAGGAAAACATAACCTAAATTTGCTTGCGACTGGAGAACTATCAACAATTAAACATAATCTAGAAGATAATTTCTTTCAAATATATTATCTTCTGTTTATTTTTATTGCTGGCTAATCACACTTCAGAATATCATGCCCGTAGTCGGGATAGCGCAAGATATGTTTGTGTTAGTTTAGCTACTATGATTTCTGCCTATCTAACCATTGTTGCAAAATTAAGCAAGCAGCTTTGCGATCAACTAATCCTTTATGACGAGAAGGAGAGATGTTTTGGGCGATTAACATTTGCTCTGCTTGATATGAGGTTAAGCGTTCATCTACATATTCCA
>CBZS010000518.1 GCA_000613065.1 Richelia intracellularis
TACAGTAAAATTAGGATTATCTTTTCTAAACCGTTCTGCATAATAGTGATTCACTAGTCCCAAGTGAATTTCACCCCTTCCCAAAGCATCCACAATCGGAGTGTTTTTAGGATATGTTTTTACCCCATTAGCCTTCATGGCACACAACCATTGTAAGGTTTTTTGCTTTCCTTCCAATACAGTCATACCCGTAATAAAGGATTGGAATGAACCGTTGGTAGGAGCCCAACCAACTTTACCCCGCCATTGGGGTTTGGTTAAGTCCCAAATTGATTGTGGTAAATCTTTTTTGTTTACTAGCTTAGTATTATAATCAATCGTTCGCGCTCTTCCAGAAATACCTAACCAATGCCCCTTGGGAGAGCGGAAACGGGGACTAACCTTATTTAACAATTGTGATGGAATTTTAACAGTGAGCTGTTTTTGTTCCACTGCTCCCAAAGCCCCAGCATCTTGGGCAAAAAATAGATCGACACGACTATTTCTACCTTCCTCTAATAGAGCGATCGCTAACTGAGAACTTTTACCATAACGGACTTTAACATCAAGACCTAAATCCTTCCTAGCTTTTTCAATCAAAGGTCCGATGAGCTTTTCATTTCTACCAGAATAAATAGTTAGGGTTTTTGCTTGGGCACCAGCACTATTTGCCAAACCCATGCCAAGACTAACAACACAAGCCAAAGCACCAGCTGATATTTTTATCAACAACGCTGCTCTCATTCTTGTAAACTCCACAATTAGAAAAAAGAACTTTTATCAACAGAGAATTATCTCAACTAATATCACCAATCCATCTTGCTAATCAAGAATACTTATCAAAAAAATATAAATTTTATGTTGACAATCTAGAATGTCGATTCAGTAATAGAGATTAATCATCTATGGTTGGTAGTTAATGGTCAAAATTTCCTTTCCTTCCTTTGTTCAGGGCTAAAAATTTCAGAGATGTGGTTCAATTCCTGCATCCCTTGTTTGCTGCAACAAACTTTCCGCAAACAAGGGAGAAATAAGAAAGGTAATGGTGGTTCTGCGAGAAAGCGACAATTGAAGAAGAAGCAACAACAAATGCTCCGAGAAAACCTCAAAGGTAATGACAAGCTAGATAACCAACCTCAGAATAATCCAAGACACAATAATGCAAAAACAAGACAGGGGAAAGAAAAATTTATCTTCCCTCTGTTTTTTTATTTCAATAACTGTTGTGTTTCAATTTTGATCTTTTAGGATTATGGAAATTTACCTTCCCTAATGTCCATACCATATTCTTCCACAGCTTTAGTAATTGTCTGTCGCAAATTTGTATAAACTTTAGCGAAAGGTGGTTGTTTCTCCGATAGACCTAAAACATCAGAAGTAACTAAAATTTGACCATCACAATCTTTCCCTGCACCAATACCAATAGTAGGAATACTTAGTTTTTGAGTAATTTGTAATGCTAACTTTGGTGGAATATGTTCCAGGACTATAGAAAAAACCCCTGCTTGCTCCAGAGCGATCGCTTCTTGTAAAATCCTCTCGGCATCTGCTTCTGTTTTCCCTTGTTGACCTAAGCCCAACTGATGTACAGATTGGGGTGTTAAACCCACATGACCCATCACCGGAATGCCAGCTTGTACTAACCGGGCAATAATTTCCACCATAGCTGGATATCCACCCTCCAACTTTACAGCTTGCGCGCCTGTTTCCTTCAACACCCGTCCTGCTGCATGCATGGCTTGTTGGATACTTTCTTGA
Organism: Richelia intracellularis; assembly: GCA_000613065.1. GTDB lineage: Bacteria > Cyanobacteriota > Cyanobacteriia > Cyanobacteriales > Nostocaceae > Richelia > Richelia intracellularis_B. Next base: position 1,738 of record CBZS010000518.1, read on the forward strand.
TAGGTCAAAAAAGGTAAATCTACTACAATCAATGACCTCGAAACACCGCGACATACGGCTTTGGCATGATGAATGGTTTCATCTAAAGTCAATGGCAGAGTATTTTTATAGCCTAGTATTACTGACATAGAATCACCTACTAAAATTAAATCTACTCCAGCAGCATCAAGGAGTTGAGCGATCGCATAATTCCAGGCTGTCAAAGCCACAATCGAGCTTCCTTGTTGTTTCCATTGAATTAATTGTTTAGTGGTGATGGACATTAGAATTTTGGATTTTAGATTTTGGGTGGAATCGGGAATGGGAAAATTAACATTTATTTCTCCTCCACTCCTACACTCCTTCAAGTAACTAGCAACTAATAACCAATAACCCTCACTCTTTCCTCCTAATCAACAGCACGGGTAAAACCAAAATGGGGTCTTGCTTGTTTCATATTCGGCATTAACCAAGCTAACCCTTCGGTAGTACCAATCCAAACTTTATTACCAACATCAGGAGCGATCGCTAATACTCGACTAGAAGGAAGACCAGGTACTTGATCTAATAATGCACCAGTATGTGGATTTAATCTTAGCAAACCATTACTCGTACCAACCCATACACTAGCATCTTGAGCAAATTGAATAGATTTGACATTACGTCCCCTTAAAGGAGTTACAGAAGGCAATACAGCAGCAGTTTTCCGATTCATTACTAATAAATTATTTGGCATTCCTGCCCAGCTCAACCCTTGTGGGCTAGTTGCAAGGCCTTGTACGGTTACTCTTGGTAAGGGCTCAAGATCTCTCATCACAAATGCACTCGAGGTATTCACACGTACTAAACAATCCAGAGTTCCTACCCAAAGTTGACCTTCTGCATCTAATGTCAAGGCATTTGCACTCACACCAGGAAGTTTTTTTAATGTGGTCATCAACAAAACCTGATCTGGGCTAATTAATGCTAAGCCATTATCTGTACTTATACACAAGTTAGCTATTTTGTCAAGAATTAGAGACAATACTCTTTTGGATGGTAAAAATAAGTTCTGTAGTGTAATCTCACTGCTACGAGGATCTACCCGTTTTAATCCTCCATAGGTTCCCACCCACAAGCGACCAACCTTATCCTGAACAATATCACCGATGGTTAAATTGGGCAAACTCACGCGGGCTAAAATATTACCAGAATTAGGGTAACTTATGGGTTAGTCTCCGTGAAGAACCAACCCATAAGTTACCTGTGTAGTCAGCTTTTTATGCTCCAATCTGATAGTTTATTTGTCTTGTATTCTCTGACTGAGTGGGTTCATTTGGTAATGGTTTAACTCTTCGTGGTGGAGTTGTTGCTGGGTAGCTAGGGGTTAATTCCGACGGGTAAGCCCTCAGAATTCGTTTTTGGGGGAGTGTTCATTTTCTGGGCAAACACCTGATTGGATATTCTGACGCCAGTCGTTATTAGTAATGTTATTAATCCAATATGGGAATAAATACTGAAGAAGCTAGCCTGATTGTGAAACAAGAACATGGTTACACATCCTAGTAGATACAGCACCCATCTCAATCAATAGGACTGGCTGTCGGTTAATTCCACTGTTGCCAATCTTTGTATTTTTTTTCGTTAGGCTATAACTTTTATTCCGGAATTTGCGATCCCATGCTAGTCATATGATGAAAGCAATTTATGGTTCCATGACAGGAAAAAAGATAGAAGTGGAAAGAAAAAAATGAAGCATAGACTTAAACACTGCCATTTCCATATTCACTATGATTCTATTTCAGTATTTTCGACTAGTTCGTAGCATAAAGAAAAACTATATGCTCGAATGCGCAGGGTTTATCTTGTCAGTGAAGGATATCTACTATAATAACTACTTTTGTCTGTGAAAGTAATTATTATTTAGCTTATATCTAATCAAACTATAATAATTGTTATATTAAGGAATTTCCTTAATATAATTTAAACCCACATTCCGCAGGTTAGTTAGCAAAGAAGATAATATTTACGACAGGGATCACCAAAAAACTGTAGAATCCAGCACCGCTCCTGACTGAAGTTGGAAATCTGTTTCAAACAAGCGAAGGTTAATAAATGAATTGACATGAAACATTGAAACACCCAACCTAAAGTAGGAGTGGCAGTTGGTTTACCTAACTGATTTTGAATTGTTTGGGAGCCTCGTTTTAGACATTGGCATAATGCCCTCTGACCTAGGCTGTAAACTAGCAAACACAAACCCATAACCATTGCCAAAGCCCCCACTCTTTTCCTTTAATTTAGAAAAACAGTGGAAGTAAAAAACAATGGGTCTTTGAGAAACCAAAAACCACTTTCTGTAGATTTTTGTGCCTTCTATTCAGGTAAAACATCTTTGTTACTAAGTTTGTCGGCATCAAGAACATTGGTGGCAAAAATAAACCTGCCAGCCTGTTCTGTGGCAATGATAATTGCAGTTTATTTGGGTAAAATTTCCGCTTGAATATGGGAAATTAGGGTAGGTTGAGAATCCTTGGGAGGTCTACCACGTCCCCAGTGTTGGCCATATTCAATACCTTCAATATTTGCAAGTTGATGAAATGGCAACTGAGTCTCAAGTAATTTGGCTGGGTTGAATGGATCTTCGGCACATGCAAATTCCTGTTGACACAATTTTCGTAGTTGGGATTGTGCCTGGGTATATTTTTGAGTCAGACGTTTTTCCAGTTGTTTTAAGTCAGATTCTTTACGGGCTTCACTTTCTATCACTAGCCACCGTTGTCGCACACCACCATAATCATTACAACAGGGGGCAATAGGATATCCTGGGATTTTACTTGGTACAAATGCATCAATACTGTTCTTTTCTAATAGTTATTTTGCGGCAGTTAGGGTTGCACGAACTCGATATACCCATCTGAATGAGACTATCATCTGCAAATTGTCTTCAGTGTAAAGGGCTGCATCCGCAACAAATAAAGCATTAATTTGCCATTGTTTGTGGAAATCTACCATAAGTGTGTGTTCCAAACATGGCAGAATCGACTTCATGACCATGTGCAACTGTTAAAGATAAAGGAATATCTCCATCACCACTCCACATCAAGTCAAGGATAAATTGTTTCAAAATCTGGTCGGTGGTCTCTAGAATAACCATATG
>CBZS010000519.1 GCA_000613065.1 Richelia intracellularis
CTGTAATTAAAGGTAAATTTTGATATATTTTTAGATTTAATTGACCTAAAATAAATAATTATTTTTTCCTCCAAGGAATCATCGGATCATTGGCAATTTTATTAGAAACTTCATAAGCTCCATACCGATTTAGATGACTAGGATCAGAGAAAAAGTCATTCGCTTGGGGCCATAATTCGCTCAAGTCCCTGTAAACAAAATTAGGATGGGTTGCCAAAGCTAACATATATTGTTGAAACTCTTCCTCGTATTTACTGCGAACAGGATCTAAATACTCTGCTGTCAAAGGCATATTAATAAATACCATAGTTATATTTTGCTGTTTAGCAAAAATCAGTACCGATTGTAATGCAGAGTGTTGAACACCAAGTAATTGAAAAGACTGGTAATCACTGTCATAATTACCGCTAACCTTGGGATGCTTATGATCAAATTCTGTGGGGTTGAAACGAGCAGATAAAGCTAAAAATCCATCAACATCAACCACCTGTTATTCTATGGGTTTTTCAAAAATATTGGATTTATAATTGGCAGATAAACCTTTAACTAAAGGTAAAGCATGAAAGTTTTTATTCAATAATCCTTTTAAACTATCGCGATTTTGATAAGTAGGGGAAATATCAGCAATAATTTCATTGAGGGATTGATTTATATCTGTATTATTACCAGTAGTTAAGTTACTATTAGTAACTACATTTTTAGCATCCATCATAGATGTTGAGTGTTGTAGTGCATATTTATAACCAGGAGAATCGGCGATCACACCAAAAGTAGCATCGTCACGTCCACTGTTAAAACCACGGGAACCGTCTGCCCAAAGAATTAACTTAGGTAATTCTGAGGGCTTGAGTACATGACGTAACATAAAGTCCACCACCTGAGCTGTAGCTCCATTGATACCAAAATGAAACGCATCAATATTGGTATAACCTTGGGTGGATAAGCTGCGGCAAAGAGCCACCGGATCTATTCCTCTGAGTGCCCTGGAGGAGCCAATAATCAAAACTTGGGGTGGTTGACCATTCTTGGCTAATCTCTGTCTGTATAGGGCTAGCTGGTTGTCTAATTGCTGGGAATTGAAGCTTGGCATCCGTTTTAGTTGGGACAATGATAATGATACAGTATTTCCCTGGGTTTGTTCCCTAGATGCTTTAGCTATAAATGAATTACTCTCAGCCGCGGTGGAATTAGTAAATACTGAAGCATTAAATTCTGTTGTTCTTCGACGGGATGCAGGGAAACGACTGGAGGGATTCAAAAAATCACTTGACTCTGTTACCTTGACAGGGTAAGAAGCAGAAACTCTAGCTATGACTGGGTTTTTAGACTGAGACTCGATTAAAAATTTACCTAGTAGCCAATCAGCTTGAAAAGTCAGTAATAATCCCAAGGAACCCCAAATTAAACCCACCCAATGTCCTTTATCAACAGACACACGATGTTGGGGTTGCTCGGTTTCAATTAATAACTGAGTTCTTAACAACAGATTTCTCGTCGATTCTCCCCAATTTTTTACCCATATACCCACCAAATTGTTCACTTCTTGCTTGGTGAGAGCGGGACCAATGATTGGTTCTGTGGTGACATTAGGAATTAAGTCTCCCACATCAGCTGCAGTGGCAGCAAATTCTGGGGTAGCTTCTGGGACTAAACGCTGACGACAGTGGAAATCTACGCCGTAATGCCAAAAAGGTTCTTTATTCCCAGCCCTGCGTCCATAAATTCTCACACCTCCAATGCCAGCAATACCTAACTGTTGCAAAAACTTAATAATTGGCTTGGATACTTGTTTGCGTCCCGGGCATATGGGTGCATCACATATTAAGTGTATTAGATTACACTTTAGTCTGAAGCTGATACGTAAACCACCTGTTTGGAGACGGGTGTGTAAATCTGGATTCAGTAATCGCTCTAGTAAAAAGATGATCGCTTCCTCGTCCCCATTTGCAGCTAGCTCTAATGCTGATGTCTGGAAAGCAGACTGTTCTTGCGCAGGGAGGGAAACCGAATCAATCCATTCTGGCTGACTTTGGTGAGTTTGTTGACCATATACACTCGCAGCTAGGATACCTTGAGGAGAAATTCCTTCTAATTCCTGGTAAATTACCCGCAAACAGAGTTTTTTGTTGGGTGCTGATACATGTGCCAGAAATTGGTTCAGAGGAGTACAAAAAATGTGGAGAGTTGACTCCTGCAAGGAAGTATGGGTTTGAACTCTAAATAGAGCCAACTTTTAAGATAAGATTTGAGCGATCGCTTGCACATCTCCCCATCTTGCCCACTGCTTCAACATTACATCCGGAGGAGTTAAATCCACCCGCAGCAGCCAATCTGGTTTATTCTCACCTTGGACTTGAGATGCAATTATCCCATCCTGGTAGTTTGGTCAATTCAGAACGCGTAACTTCTTTGCCACTGGCTCTGCAATCAAGGAAGGATCAGGTGTATAACCAGAAGCACAAAATATCCACAAACGACTGCCCAGGGAACTACTATTATCTGTAGCAGTTTGGGACTTAACCTGTACCTGAACAGCCACCCCCAAAGTACTCAAAGTTTCACTCAAATAGCGAGCGATGGCATCAGGGTCTCCCTGACGTGCTAAACTTTCATTGGAGACAATTAACCCTCCACTCACTCCATAGTTTACAGGTGTCTCCGCCAATAAACCTTGATTTACTTCCTCTAAATGCTTTTGCAGCTGGTTTAAGTCGACACGATGGCACCATTGTGGGCGTGCCTGCCTTTTTTCCCTACCGTAGACAAATACTTGGTATATTGAGGACTGTTCCCTATTTGTCAGCACATCTAAATCAGTATGCTGCAATGCCTTTAACAAATCAGACAAAGTTTGCCAGCGTTGGGGAAAATCCAGACTTTCACACAGAATATGTAAGTCATTCCCCCGCAACCGGACTTTCACCCCCACAGTGCTAATGCCTGTTGCTTGGCTAATCCATTGGACTAAATGTTTCTGGTTATCTGGTAATACTGTTTTCATGGGCAGTTAACTTCAAAAGCAGGGAACTTTTATGAGTAAGAGAGTCCTAGACTTGTAAACTAGAACCAGAGAATGTTGAACTGGTAATCGATTGTCGATAATTTTGCCTAGTCTGTTCAAGCAACAAAACAGTCAAACATAGTTTTACCCCCTCGGTAGATTGACCACTACTGAATTTTGACTTTTTTCCCATTTACTTGCCCATAGGTACATCATCAGCCATGTCAACAGTTACCCACAATCCTTCTGAACATTCAGGACTAGAATCATCTTTGTTTACAATCCCCCAATCCTTACTACTACAATTGGGTACAGCATCTATTATCGCGTTGCTAATCACGGAAAAAGCAGCTACAGCTACATTAACCTCCCTAGGAGAAGCGAGCGAAGAACTATTTCGAGGAGAGCGTCTACCCATTCTGAACTTTCCCGAACCAGAAAAGACCCAATCATAGACTAAATTTTATACATACAAAAATAAAATTCTGGTGATTGACATGCATTGCTATGAACTTTAACTGCAAAAACAAAAGTCATCAACACCATTAGTTTTAATTAACCAAAAATAGATGAATATGAGTTCCCTTTTATACTCTTATGCTCAGGCTGTGAATATCTACCCTGCATCTGATTTATTTTTACGTCATCGCCTCCAGGTGATGGAAGAATTGTGGGAGTCAGTTATCCGACAAGAATGTGGTCAAAAAATGGTTGATCTTCTCAGCCAATTGCGGGATTTATGTTCTCCAGAAGGGCAAGCAACCAACGACCAAGCTTCATCGGTATTCAAGTTGATTGAACAGCTAAATATCAGTGAAGCCATCCGAGCAGCTCGTGCTTTTGCCCTATATTTTCAGTTGATCAACATCATAGAGCAGGACTATGAGCAACGTCAGCAGCTATACCGTTACGAGCAAGAAAACCCACCAGGAAACGAAGAAGTCCTACCGAATATTTTCCCGTCCCAGAAACAAGAACCGGAACCTGTTAATAGTGGTTTAGGGGCAGATTTATTGACTAAAAGTTGGCAAGCCAAACCAACTATCCAGCAAAAAGGCACTTTTGCCTCCCTGTTTCCTCAACTGTTCCGATTAAACGTACCACCACAGCAAATTCAACGTTTGATCGCTCAATTGGATGTCCGACTAGTATTTACGGCTCACCCTACAGAAATTGTTCGTCACACCATTCGTGGAAAACAAAGAAGGGTAGTCCAACTGCTGCAAAAATTAGATGCAGTGGAAAAACGCACTGGTACGAGTGGGGAGCTGTATGATTTAGAAGCCCAAGAAATTCGTACCAAATTAGTTGAAGAAATTCGCCTGTGGTGGCGCACGGATGAATTACACCAGTTTAAACCCACTGTTTTGGACGAAGTGGATTATTCTTTACATTATTTCCAAGAAGTATTGTTTGATGGAATTCCCCACCTTTATCAACGGTTTAAACACTCCCTAGACAAGACTTTCCCTTGGTTAGAACCGCCAGGAAAAAACTTCTGTAAATTTGGTTCTTGGGTAGGTGGCGATCGCGATGGCAATCCATCGGTGACACCAGCTATTACTTGGCAGACTGCTTGCTATCAGCGTCACATTGTGATAGAGAAATATATTGCTTCAGTGAAGGAACTGATAGAACTATTGAGTGTTTCCATGCACTGGAGCGATGTTTTACCAGACTTGCTGGAATCTTTGGAAATAGAGCAATCCCAGTTGAGTCAGGTTTATGATGAGTGGTCTTTACGCTATCGCCAAGAACCCTATCGGTTGAAGTTCGCCTATGTGTTGAAGCGGTTAGAAAATACTCGCGTTCGCAATCTTACCCTCTCCAAAAATGAAGTCCTCAAGGGAGAGCAGCCACCAATTTATAAATCTGGGGAAGATTTCTTAGCTGAATTACGCCTAATTCAACGCAATCTGGAGGAAACAGGTTTAGGCTGTCAACAGCTAGAAAATTTGATTTCTCAAGTGGAGATATTTAGCTTTAACCTCACCCAGTTAGATATTCGTCAGGAATCGTCCCGTCATGAAGATACCATTACAGAAGTCTTGGCATACTTGGGGATTTTGCCAACATCCTATGAAAAACTATCGGAAACAGAGAAAGTAGCTTGGTTAGTGGAGGAATTGCAAACTCGTCGTCCCCTGATTCCTACCCAACTGCCATTTTCGGAAAAAGTCAATGATGTCATTGAAACTTTCCGGATGTTGAAAACTTTACAGCAGGAGTTTGGCACTAACATTTGCCAAACCTACATCATCAGTATGTGCCGTGAAGTTAGCGATGTCTTGGAAGTTTTATTACTAGCAAAAGAAGCCGGACTATATGACCCTGGTACAGCGATCGGTACAATTCGTGTAGTTCCCCTATTTGAGACTGTAGAAGACTTACAAAGCTCACGTCAGGTGATGCGAGATTTATTTGAGCTACCCCTGTATAGAGCCTTATTAGCCGGAGGTTATCCAGAGGCAGAGAAGCCTGAGAGTACTATTTCTTCCACCCCCCTCACACCCAACTTACAAGAGGTAATGTTGGGATACTCTGACAGTAATAAAGACTCTGGCTTTTTAAGTAGTAACTGGGAAATTCATAAAGCCCAGAAATCCCTACAAAAAATTGCCGAAGAATATGGCTTAAACCTGCGAATTTTCCATGGTAGGGGTGGTTCTGTAGGCAGAGGAGGAGGTCCCGCTTACGAAGCGATTTTGGCGCAGCCAGGGCACAGTATTAACGGACGGATAAAAATTACCGAACAGGGGGAAGTATTAGCCTCTAAATATTCCCTAAAGAACTTAGCCCTATATAACCTGGAAACTATTACCACTGCCGTTATCCAAGCCAGTCTACTGCGTACAGGCTTTGATGATATTGAACCATGGAATGAAATCATGGAAGAATTAGCGGCGCGATCGCGGAGTCATTATCGAGCATTAATCTACGAACAGCCAGACTTCATTGACTTTTTCCACCAAGTTACCCCCATTGAGGAAATTAGCCAATTACAAATCAGTTCTCGCCCCGCTCGCCGTCCCTCTGGAAAAAAAGGATTGAGCAGTTTGCGAGCAATTCCTTGGGTATTTAGCTGGACACAAACGAGGGTATTATTACCTTCCTGGTATGGTATAGGTACAGCTTTACAGGAATTTTTGCAGGTACAACCTGAAGAACACCTGAAATTACTGCGTTACTTCTATGTCAAATGGCCATTTTTCAAAATGGTTATTTCTAAAGCGGAAATGACCCTGGCTAAAGTAGACTTACAAATGGCAAGTCGCTATGTAGAAGAGTTATCCAAGCCAGAGGACAAAAAACGCTTCGAGAAAGTATTTGAGCAAATTGCCAATGAGTTTTACCTTACTAGGCATTTAGTATTACAAATCACTGGTCATCAAAGACTGCTTGATGGCGATCCTGTCTTACAAAGGTCTGTACAACTGCGTAATGGTACCATTGTCCCTCTAGGTTTTCTCCAAGTAGCCTTACTCAAACGCCTACGAGAATCCAAGAGTATGGCAACCTCTGGGGTGATTCACTCCCGCTATAGTAAAGGGGAGCTATTACGAGGTGCTTTGTTAACTATTAACGGTATTGCTGCGGGTATGCGAAATACAGGATGATAGTTATCACACCCCATTGTTCCATGCGTAATACCCACGGATGATACAAAATATTCAATTGGGCGCAAATACTGCGCCCCTATTTGTATAAATGTAAGGTGTGGCCTACTTAATTTATATATTGGAACTTGGGCAAAATGCCCACATTGTAAACGCTCTCGTTTGATAAAATTTTGCTGCACATCAGTCGATTAGAGTTTTTGTAGGTGGATATTTATTTTTTCCATTTCCCCTTTAACTTCTCATATTCTAAGAATGAAAAATCGCACTCTCATTTGTACTTCATTGGCATTGTTAACAGGATTATCTGGTGGTTATTTTGGTGGACAAATCACCTCTAGACTCCATAGCCAACAGTGTCAGCAAAAAGGTTGGGGTGTGAAACAGGCTTGTCAAGTTTGGGTAATACCAGCAGCGATGTGGCAAGGTAGCACCACAGGAGTATGGACAGGAACTATCTTAGGAGCATTTTTTGGTGGTTTGATTATCCGCAAGCAGACAAATGCTAAAACCTGAAGAGCCAAGCTGTTATGTACATTATTGCTGTGATACCATTCTTATGTGAAGCTGCACAGAATTAATCGGCTAAAAGCCTTATATATAGGTACTAGTTCTATGCGACTTCATAAAAAATGGGGATGAGATGGCAGTTATTAGCTTAATCATCTTGTAAATCAGCTAGACTAATCCAAAAACTGGTATCAGTGTCAAAGCATTGCCACTCGCCATGACTATCTTGATAACAAAATAAAGAGCGATCGCTAGTATTCAAATTATCTGTTAAATAATATACGACGCCTTGAAAAGGATAAATTTTCAGGCTCAAACGTTTTGCCACTCCTTGATTGGGACATCCCACCACAAATACTGGCTCCCCATCGATGTGAGTGACAGAAAAGACGCACATCCGTAAAATAGCTCTCAACCAAATTTCTGTCTGTTCAAAATAATTATCAATAATCTTGTTAGTTAGGGATTTTTGTAATAATTGATTCTCTTGATCGAAAGTATGGGAATTATGCATAATACCACCTAACTGCCATCTCACTCATTAGATCGAGGGTAAACCAAAAGCAGTAAAAGTGACAAGCGTATACGCAAAAATACGGCTATAGAAGTGCGAGATAACTGGGGTCTGCAGAATCAACTTAAAACTATTATCATGTAAGTTCTTCAGGCGATTTTTGACAAATAAAGTGCAAGAAAATAGGGATATAAGGCTTAAAAAGCTTGCACACGCAAACTTTGGAACCACAAAAACCATTCAGAATCCGGCTAAAACCCTTTCCCTTTGAACTTTCCTGATCCCATTCAATAACTTTTTCAGCAAGCCCTTGCTAGAGTCTAGAGTATCGATATCAGTTACTGGGAGTAATCATAACTATGGCTAATAAGTAGTCGCACAGAATTAATTACATAATGTCATTGCGTTAGCGCAGCTCCTCTGAAAGAGGCATGAAGCGAACCTAAATGACGCATAAGTCCGAAGCGGACACAAGGGCTGGGATTAACTACTCTACGAGAAGCCGCTATCGCGTTTACGCAATGACTGTAAATAATTTTTGTCCATCTACTTACTTAGTTAGTTCTTAGTTGGCTATTTTCTCCTCCCCCAGCTGCATACCTAAGCCAAAATATGCAGGGAAAAGTTATCCCTCTTTATTGTTTTTCTCTACTGAAGGGAACAAAAGAAGGATTAGGGTAAGAATTATGAGTGTACGAATAATTGCTTAATATTTTGTTTTTTACTGATATATTTGTATGCTTTTATTCACAAAAATAAATTAATTATTTTGAAGCGATTGTAATAGGAAACAAGGTATTTGCATGATCAGAAAGACTTCTAAGCTAGCTTTATATCTAGAAATAGATTGTATCGATTTAATAGTAAAAGATTGAGATGAAAAAACAAAAATAAATTATTGTAAACATCCCTTTTCTCTCGGTAAATTCATGTAATATTTAATTATCACAGGTAAAGTTATTGGTGTTACCTGTAATTATTTTTTCAAAATTAAGCACTCATAAACAATAATGACCACAACCTTACAAACAGGCGACAGCGGCAACGTATGGGAGCGGTTTTGTCAATGGATCACAAGCACTAACAACCGCTTATATGTTGGTTGGTTCGGTGTATTAATGATCCCTTGCTTACTAACCGCAACAATTTGTTTTGTTATTGCCTTTGTTGCTGCTCCTCCTGTAGACATTGATGGTATCCGTGAGCCTGTGGCTGGTTCCTTAATCTACGGAAACAACATCATCTCTGGTGCAGTTGTTCCTTCTTCTAACGCAATTGGTTTACACTTCTACCCCATCTGGGAAGCAGCTTCCTTAGATGAGTGGTTATACAACGGTGGTCCTTACCAATTGGTAATCTTCCACTTCTTAATCGGCGTATTTTGCTGGTTAGGTCGTCAGTGGGAATTGTCCTACCGCTTAGGTATGCGTCCTTGGATCTGTGTTGCTTATTCTGCTCCTGTAGCATCTGCAACCGCAGTATTCCTAATCTATCCTCTAGGACAAGGTTCTTTCTCTGACGGTATGCCCTTGGGTATCTCCGGAACCTTCAACTTCATGTTGGTATTCCAAGCAGAGCACAACATCTTAATGCACCCCTTCCACCAGTTAGGTGTAGCGGCTGTATTCGGTGGTAGCTTATTCTCTGCTATGCACGGTTCTTTGGTAACTTCTTCCTTAGTACGTGAAACCACAGAGACTGAATCTCAGAACTACGGTTACAAGTTCGGTCAAGAGGAAGAAACCTACAACATCGTAGCTGCACACGGTTACTTTGGTCGTTTAATCTTCCAATACGCTTCTTTCAACAACAGCCGTAGCTTACACTTCTTCTTGGGTGCTTGGCCTGTAGTTGGAATCTGGTTCACCGCTTTGGGTATCTCTACCATGGCGTTCAACCTGAATGGTTTCAACTTTAACCAGTCTGTGATTGATTCTCAAGGTCGTGTAATCGGAACTTGGGCTGACGTAATCAACCGCGCTAACTTGGGTATGGAAGTAATGCACGAACGTAACGCTCACAACTTCCCTTTAGACTTGGCTGCTGGTGAAGCTACTTCTGTTGCTTTAACTGCACCTGCAATTAGCGGTTAATAAAGGAATTAGGGAAGCGAACGGTTTAGTTTCTATCAAATGTGAAAGCTCTCTAAATGTTAGGGAGCTTTTTTGATCGTTTATTTATTCGTATTTTTGACCCTCTCACCGGTAACCTCTCAGACACAGGGAGAAGGGTGATCGCTATTTGTGTGTTATCTTATCTGCTTGACGTTTGCGCGAAGCTGGGGGTGTGAAAACAGAGAAGTCACTTTTGGGAGTCGTAATGCTGACTGGCATAGGTGTTGATGCTTTTCCTAATTTCTATGGTTCACGCAAGCTCTATGATTCTTGCAACGCAAGCATTTAAGCTATTTTTTTATTGATGCTCTTGACATAGGTAAGTCTGAAACTATACTTTTAATGTACATTGGCGCAACTGATCCTCGAAAACCTCATAGTATAAGGGTTTAAATCCAAGCAGTTGAAATCCAAATTAATCCCCATCAGGGATTGAAACAATTAAATTTTCCAGTTTCTACGGAATAGAAAGAAATCATCGATAAATTCTTGCCAACAAGTATGGTGATTAAATTTGAGTTGTTGCCATAATTCAGATGTTTGTTGGAGTATTTCAGAGAAACTGGGATATACGAGAGATAAATCAGCTAATTGATTGACCTTGATTCCATGGGCGATCGCTAAAGCAATAATATTAATTAATTCCCCTGCTTGGGAACCAAATATAGAACCCCCTAAAATTTCCCCATTACGTAACACAATTAATTTACAAATACCTGTAGTTACATCTTGAATTTGAGCACTTACTAAAGTTTTGTAATATTGTCGAAGGACAATAAACTTATCTTGAGGATATTGTTTTTGTACTAATGATTCTGTTAAACCAACCTGCGCCACACTGGGATGAGTAAATACAGCCCAAGGAAGGCTGAGGTAATCTACTTTTAGCCTCGAAAAGAACAGTGCATTTTTTATGGCAATTTTGGCTTCATAGTTCGCAATATTCTTACAGCTAAAACCACCAAGAACATCTCCACAGGCATAAATGCGGTGATTAGTAGTTTGCAATTTATAATTTACCATTAGGCGATTATCTTCATGCCATTTAACTCCTACTCCTGGTAAATTTAGAGACTCAATATTTGCTTTTCCAGGAGTAGCCACTAAAATTTCATCACTTGCGATCGCTTTATCCCCTGCTTGTAACCATTTTTTCCCGTCAATGCACCTAACCTGTGTTATATGTGTTCTAGTTAATACACATATACCCTCCGCTTCCAACTGTGTTTGTAGTAAATATGCTACCTCTAAATCTAAGCTGGGTAGAATATGAGCATAGGGGGTAATAAGAGTAACTTGGCACCCCAAATACCTCAAAGTTTCTGCTATTTCTACACTTTGGATACTACCACCCATAATTACCCAATCTTGCGGTAATGTATGGTTTCCTGAGATGGACTCTGTTTGCTTTTCCCTTGATTGATTAGAGAGATTTTGCCAAACATTTTCTAGGGTGAGAAAACCTGCAGTTGCCAATCCCGGAATATTAGGGATAATGCAGTGAGAGCCAGTGGCAATTACATAGGTACGTGCTCTTAATAGCCGTTCATTGGTAGCAAAAGATAAATGAGGCGACGATTGAAATTGACCATTGCCATAGACTAAATCAACCCCTTTTGCAGCAAGCATAATAGGTGAGTTTTGTTCTTCAGCACGGGCAACTACCTGGTCAGCAAATGACAATGACATCGAATCCGCCAAAAAGCTAGTATCTTTTATATCTGTATCATTAGTTAAATCAGTATTTCCCCAGGGGAAAGAATGATTACGCGATCGCATATTGCGAGCAATTTGGGAAATTGCATAGTGCCGGAGAGAACCATAACCATAACTTGGTTGGGTTTCTACAAGGGCAACGGAAGCTCTCATAGAAGTGGCAGTAAGGGCTGCATAATGGCCATGGGGAGTACCACCAATAATTACAACATCGTAGTCAATCAATTTTAGATTTTAGGTTTTAGATTGAAACTAAATAAATTGCAAAAATTAAACTATAAATTTCTTATCTGTTGGCTTGCTTACCCACTATGAAGCTTATTTCATGGCTGATAAATCAAATCTACCTCGAAATTATTCATTTTTAACAAAGTATTGGCTTAGTCATCCTATAGAGGAGTTACCACAGTTCATCCCGCATTACGAATCATAACTTGATTGAAGGCATCTAATAATAACTGATTCTCTTCAGAGGTACGTACAGCAATCCGGAAAAAGCGATCGCCAAGTTCAGGGAAACTGACACAATCGCGGATGAAAATTTGATGGTGTCTGAGTAACTGAGATTGCAGTTTTTTAACAGACACTTGTGATTTAATCAATAAAAAGTTAGCTGCACTGGGTAATGGTTCTAATCCTGGTATTTGGCTTAAACCTTGAAATAGTTCCTCCCTGACTGTCGGTAGCCATGCCCAAGTCTGCTCTTGAAAATCAAGATCGCTAATGGCAGCAATCCCTGCTACTTCTGCCAAAGAGCTGACAGGCCAAGGATCGCGCCACAATTTCCAGTATTGTAAGCGTTCGGGATGGGCGATCGCATATCCTAATCTTAATCCAGGTAGACTATAGAACTTCGTAAGCGATCGTAAAATGACCAAATTAGGATATTTCTGTACTAAACCAATTAGACTTTGTTCCTCTTCCGGTGACAGAAAATCCATAAAAGCCTCATCCACCACTACCAGAGCAAACTCCTCCAGATAGTGAAGAATTGCCTCCCTTACAAATAATTTACCCGTAGGGTTATGGGGATTATTGATTATTAATCCACTGGTTTTGGGAGTAACAGAATCCGAGAGTGGGGGAATGAACTTAATCGCCTTTCCTTTATCTTCTTCCTCCTCCCAAAAGAAAAGCTCCTGCACATTGGCGTTATATGACCTAAGAGCACGGTAGTAGTCGCCAAAAGCAGGAGTCATCAAAACTGTTGCAGTTAATTGTGCAAATTCCCTACCCAACAAAGTTAGTAATTCAGCCGAACCATTTCCCGGCAAAATCCACTCTGAAGGTAATTGATGAAAGTGACTGAGAGCAAGCCTCAGTTCACTGTAATTGGGATCTGGATAATTTCTCACCTTGGCCATTTGAGACTTCATAGCTACCAAAACACTATGAGGAGGTCCTAAAGGGCTAATACTGGCAGAAAAATCCACAATTGCACTGGGAGGACAGCCAGCAAGCTTTGCTGCCCAAACTAAATTCCCCCCATGTGCAGGTTGCGTCATGCAAACAGTTTCCCTAATACCAACATTTATTATGATTTTGGGGGTGCAACCCTTTCTCTAAACAACTTACCCGCAGAAAATGCGGGAACTTTGGTTTGAGGGATAAACATTTTTTCGTTGGTCTTGGGGTTACGTCCTTCACGGGCTTTTCTTTCCCGTGACTCAAAAGAACCAAATCCCACTAGAGTTACCTTATCGCCAGAAGAAACTGCTTCGACGATAGTCTCCAAAGCAGCAGTAAGAACAGCATCAGCTTGCTTTTTAGTTACGCTAGCCTTCTCAGCTACAGCATCAACCAATTCACCTTTGTTCATAATCAAACTCCTGAATAATTGACTTGAAATTGTACAGATACGCCTTGACGTATCTTTTACCTAAATAGTTAATCTAAGTTGGCATGATGAGTATTTATGCTTAAACTTGCTGTAAGTAGCATCTAATCAACTTTTCAATGAATTATTCTAAGGCGTGAAAGCCAGAAGTGAACAGATGAAACCATTAATTTATATAGATTTCAGGATTTTTTCTTCCTAAAGGATGATTTTTCCCAAAAAAATACCCCAAAAAGTAGGAAAAAATACTTAGGAAAAACCCTTGTATTCAGAAAAACACAAAAGCTCGTAACTTACATAAACGGGAATTCGTTTCCCTATTTAAGCCTGTTTCCGCTGTATTTACAACATTTGTAGCCATTCAAAATTATTTAATCAAGCTCCCTAATGAGAATTTATTCCTCATTTTTGTAAATTTTTCCAACGTTCGCCAAATTTTATGTGCCATCCCCACTAATTTTCCCAGTTTTTTTAATCAAAAATTAACATATGGGCTGAGTTAAACAACCCAGTCCATATATACATTAAATGTTTAATTTGTCAATCAATTATTCTTCAAGGAACATATCGCATTAACCTCACCCCCGTCCCCTCTCCTTAAATAAAGAGAGGGGACGGGGGTGAGGTTCTCTCTTTTTTATTTAGGAACATTGAGTCCGCTACGTTCTAACATTTGTCTCACGTCAGGACTTGGTCTGTAGTTATAACCATAGGAAGAACGCTGAGAATCATCCATAATTTGAGGTGTGAGTAATACAATTACCTCATTGCGGGAATTTTCTTTATTTGTTCTTCTAAACAACGAGCCTAACAAAGGAATATCTCCTAAAATGGGCACTTTGGAAACACTTACCCGATCATGATCCTGGATGATACCGCTAAGAACTAGAGTTTGACCATCTCTTAAACGAACAAGACCAGACCTAAGAGCACGTTTTGCTATTAAAAATATTCTTTGTGTGCCACCATTTATGTTGATTTCAGCAGGTGCTTGGGGAGACGCAATGGTTGGAGATACAGAAAGGGAAACAAAACCATTGTCATCAATACCATCAATTTTGACTGCCAGGGTTAGTCCCACTTCCTCTTTCTCAGCAGTAATGGTTTGAGTAGAAATATCATCACCACGAGTAATTTCGTTTTTAATGTTACCAATGACTTCTTGGGTCAAATTGACTTCAGCTGTTTGACCCTCCTGTACAATCAAAGTTGGATCTGTCAATATTTTAGCCTTACCACTTTGCACCTGAGCTTGTACAGAGGCAAGAAAACGTTGCGGGAAGTTACTAATATTAAAACTGCGACTTGTTGTAGTAGTTGCTGGTGTCGCAGTACCAAAATTAATGCCTGCTAAACCACCATTACTGGAAAAGAAGGTATTACCAATACCAAAAGAAAAACTGGTACTAATATCTTTTTTGTTGACCAGGTTAACATCAATAATTTTCACATTCACAGCTACTTGCCGACGGCGAATGTCAAGTTTGGCCATTTGCCCCATCGCCATGTCCACCATCCTGGGTGTACCAATCAGAGTAATAGAGTTTGTTCGCTCGTCTGCTATAACCTGTAAACCCCTTAACAAAGGTTGTGAGTATTCAAAATCTGCACTTTGAGTTTGAACTTCGTTCTCTGTAGCAGTTGTAGTTTCACTTTCTATTTTGTCGCCAACTTCGATACGCTTCGTAACATCAATTTGGCGTTCTTTACTGATAGCACTTTCTGCACCCATTGAAACCAAAAAACTAACCATTTCGCCAACTTTTGCCTGGTTAATTCTTATAGTTCTCATAACTAAATTACGAGCTCCATTAGGGAGTTTTGCCCCAACAAAAATTGTTCTGCCACTACGATTAGCTTCCAAACCACTCAGACGCAAAACATAATTGAAAACATCTTGGACAGGCTCATTTTCTATATCTAGAGAGATTGTCCCACTAGTCGCAGCTTGATTCTCTTTTCCATCATTAGCTGCATTGTTGCCGATATAAGCCAAATTTAACCCCGCAGCGCGAGCTAGTAATGATAAAACCTCCCTAACAGGAGCATCTCTGAGAACTAGTCTCGGTACCCGCTCTTGAGTCCCCAAATCAATATTTATAGGAGAAGCATCAAGAGTAGAAATTGCCATATCTCCAACTGGTGGAGCTACAGCTCTAGGTAAGAATGGGGGTGCAGGAACCTGGGGTTGAGTAATACCTTCTGTGGTTGCGGGTTGTCCATCAATGGTGACTTTTGGATTGGGAACCACTGGTGGTGGGGCAGAAGGTGCAGGGTTATTTGCAACTGGTGGATTTTGGTTATTTGTATCCCCTGCTTGAATTGGGCTTCCTGGAGTAAAGCTGAGGGTAAATCCATTACTTTCTCGCTTTACTGGTTGATTCTTAAGGGCATTTTCACTACCTGTAATTACCAATCTGATACTGTTGGCATCTAATTGATTGATAGTCACAGAAGCAATGCCTGAGCTGGGATTTTGTTGGCTAAAGCTGTTACCTTGGGGTAATTTCAGTTGGGTATTAATAATATCAGTAACTAAACTTCTACCCTTTCTAGTGGTGAATACCTGAGGTCTAGAATCAGAAGATATTTTTAAAATTACATTAACCCCACCATTGCTAATTGGCTGGAGTTTGACATCAGTAATTTGTGTAGTCTTTGCCCATGCAGGTTGAGCAGCAAAAATAATTAAACCTGCGGCACCCAGTATTGTATTTTTACCGTGAATTTGTTTCACAGTTCATTCCTCACAATAAAAAACTTTATAAACAAAAAAAAGGATAAGTATATACACTTAACTGAGAAAAATAATGGTTATACTTTAAACGCCTAGAAATTGGATTTTTTTTCTCTGAAACTCGAGAGTCAATAAGCTGTTTAACTTCTTCTGCTTATCAGTATTAGTGGTAGCAATGCAGTTAGAGATTGCTACCGCTAATACTGGAAAATTAGCATATTACTTAGAGTATAAACATTCATTTCTAATAAATTTCCAAAATCTTTCAATCAAATTTAATTGTGGAGAATTGCAAGGTAAATAACATAGTTGTATACCTACTGGTATCGCATAATTTTGTACTAATTTACACTTCTGTTCTCTGGCATTATCTCGTACAATAACAATTGGTTTATTTACCCCCAGATTAGCTAATTCAAATAACAACTGGCACAGACTTTCTGAATTAATCTAAGTTTCATTTGTAATTGTAATTATTTCCTTAGTAACTGCATTAACTGCTCCTAAAACATTAAATCGTTTTCCACCGGAAGGTGAACAGATAAATGTTCTTGTAAAACACCATAAAAATCCTAAGTATGCTCGATGTACAAAGTGGGCTGCGTCAACAAAAAAACTACTTCTTTTCCGCTAATAGCTTCTTCCAGTAATGGTTATAGCTTTGATTGTCTATATTTTTCTACCTCTTCAATCTTTTCTGGGTCTACTGACTTTCCCGGCACATACCCCACTTTTAAGCAACGCAAACCTGTTCTGAGCAGAAATTCTCTTACCTGAGTTGGACTGCGCTTAATACCAGTTATTTTTTCAATGGCATCACTCGCTTCTGCAATACTTGTAGCTGGATGTTTCTCAAAATATTATTTCAAAATATCACTATACTGATTTAATTCACTTGGCTGTCCTTTGTGGTGTATTTTTTTTAGTTCTTCTACTCGTACTGATTGATATTATTTAATGTAAACTATTAATTAATGTTGTTTTTGAGCTTTTACACAAACTACAAATATTTTTATGTTTTATCCCATGACTTTTTAGATACATAACTTCCATCCTTTTCTGTACTAATGCATAAGGATAATGATATCTTTCATAATGAAGTTTCTCAATGTATTCTTGCGTAAAATCTCTTTTTAACATCAGACTTTACCTGGGTTCTCAAGTAATATTGTTTCTTAATTTATAATACTTGTTATTACCGCTATAAAAAAAATCCAGCTTTTAACTGTTCTTAGTATAGGTAATTAGGACAAAATAAAATAATAATTTCCTTATTTGGAAGGTTTCTTTGTCTTAGTTGCCTTATTTGCTTTAGCGGACTCTTCAGGATTCAGTGGCATTAAAACCTGTAATTGAAATGATGTATTTAGAGTTGGAGGTGGTGTCAAACCGTTTTTTTCTGTCTCTTCAGTGACTGTATCTTTTCCCCTTGAACGATAATTTTTGAGGATTAATAAAGGCTGTAAACGTTCAATATTTCTGAGTATAGATTGGGTTTGTTCAAAAGTACCAACCATCTTAACTGTGATGGTACTCTGCTTGAGTTTACCGACAACTAAGGAACCATAGGACTTATCC
>CBZS010000520.1 GCA_000613065.1 Richelia intracellularis
GATTCCCGGTATGATGAAATGCGCCATCGGGTAATGGAAGCCATGCGGACAAGTTTCCGTCCCGAATATCTTAACCGGATTGACGAAATTATTATCTTCCATGCCCTGTTAAAAGAGCAATTACAGCAGATTGTGCAGTTACAGGTAGAAAAGCTGCACTACAGACTAGCTGGCAGAAAAATGTCCCTCAAACTTTCCGATTCGTCCCTGGAATTTATTGCCGAAGTTGGATTTGACCCTGTATTTGGTGCTCGTCCACTCAAACGTGCCATTCAACGAGAGCTAGAAACCCAAATTGCTAAATCTATATTGCGGGGTGAATTTAGTGATGGTGACATCATTTATGTAGATGTGGAAAATGAGCATCTTTCATTTAAGCGTTTACCAGTCGAGTTGATTACTACCTAGCTTGCAAACATGAGTTAATATTGCTAGGCAATTACCAATTCACGGTAGGAGCACAAAAGAATGTGGGCGTTGCATAAGTGCGGGATGACTTAGCGTTTGAAACCATTGATAAATCGTTGAAAATTTAGTAAGAACATCCCCGGATTCAGCAACGCCTAATTTTTAAGTCTATTGTGTCCCTATAATTTTTAAGTCTTATGTAGGGTCTGCTGAATAAATTTAAAACTCTTATCATGTAAATCTTTCAGGCTATTATTGAAAAATAAATTGGGTGCGACTCTTTTAGTAAGACAGGCAGTGGAACTTAGACAGGTATTGGAAGAGATGGAGGGGTAGTAGAACAAAGAGCTTTGAGAAGTTGCTTCATCAAAGGAATACCACTAGAGTACAAAGCCAGGTGATTGCATTTATGTTCTTGTTGTAGATGAAACTGCCAATACTCATCTCAATCGCCACTGATGTATAAAAAACCCAGGGGTAAAACAGCCTCAGCACCCCTCATGGTCCATCTAGCCCCAGTGATATCGATCCTGTCATGAATCAGGTGGCGACAAGCACCCTCAATCACCCCCGTGGCCATGGGGAATCCAGCTTTTAAGTAATCATCATATTTGATACCATTATTATGTGAATAGCCATATAACTAGTACCAATATATAAGGCTTTTCCTCCATTAATTCTGTGCAGCTTCACATAATAATGGTATGAAGTATTTGGTATTGTTAAGTAAATATCTAGCACAGGTATCCACGGGTTTACGTTCTTGTGGGGTCAGTTTGGGTAAAGTCGCACTCCGGCGCATACCTGTGGCAACTGAACTTGATTTCCCTTCAAGGATAAGGTGTAAACGTTTGCTCCCCCAAGTTTCTGCCTGTGTTGAAGTCTGAGAATAAAAGACAAATGCAGCTTTCCACAAATACTCAATCACATGGATAATATCCCTATCTTACTCCATGAGAGAGAATATTGCTGTGCTGGTAGATTAAACTCCCCATCCAAAGGAAATAGCATATTTATCTTTCTTCCTCCATAACCGATTCTATTGGCGATTACTGTGCCAAATAATGTGGTCAATTTCCGCGACAATTTTTTCTTGTGTGTTCTGTTTACTGAGTCTGTGCCTGCACACTCTCCCTATATTTCATCTTGAGTGCGTTTATCAAAATATCTTTGTTTGTAACAACCGTCTCAATAGTTCGTATCTATTCTCAAGTAACTTACTCTCGATCTGGGAGTGTTCTAACCCACAAATGCTGTCTGAATCTAACCAACTAACTATCTGTTCAAATAGTTATTGTGCTTGTGACCAAAACATACCTTGATTTGCTCTAGATCCTTGCATAGGGTGTGGAAACTTTGCTGTTTTTCACTTTTTAGAAGCCAATTCCATCAAGTACATTTTTGACTGTAAATACTACTCTGGTTGACTTCTCATTTATTATTCTCATATCATAATCAGTACTACTAAAAGAGTCGCACCCAATTAAAATTTGGCAACTCAAAACTGGTAAATTAGTGTAAAGTCTCACAAGACATACAGGTGCCGTTAATTGTCTAGCTATTAGTCGTTTTCAAAACATCCTTATTAGTGGTAGTACTGATAAAACTGTGAAAATTTGGGAATTAACCACAGGAAAATTACTACATACTCTGATCGATCGAACATACAGATGCAGTTAACTCCGTTGCTGTTGCTTTCCAAGAGAAATGGCTTGCTAGTGGAAGCTCAGACAAAACCATTAAAATTTGGCAAATCACTAATTAGTTAGCTACACGAGAAAGAAGAAGGAAGAAGGTAAAAATTCGACATCGCTCAACAATGGAGAGAGGCTGTAATATAATCGATGCTTACCGCTGATTTGTATTTGTGGGCAAATTTCAGTACTGGCTTTATGGAAAAGCTGGAAGAGGGAGTAAATAAACGGGGTAATATGGCGTTCGCATAATAATTCTTATCTGTTAGAAATCGCGTTCGGTATCATAATATCTTTATGAATGGTTATATTTGTTCTCTAATTAGCATTTCCATTGCTCTAATAAATAAGTATAAAACCAACTTTTATCTACCTCATCCATAGCATAAATTTTCCTACCACCAGATACTACTTTTGTATTTCCTTGACTAACTCCACTGGTAATAATTTCCGTTTCCCATCCTTTTAAATTAAAAGCATCTGGATTACCTAAATAAGTAGTTGCTAATACATCCCAGGCATAATAATCTTGGGTAATTACTAAGGCATAACACTGTCCTGCTAAATCAGAAATGGGATATTTTCTTTGTCGGCCAATTTTTTGTACAAACTCGGAAGTTACAGGCACAGTATTAGTAATATCCAAAGGACACATAATAATTTCAATTCCACTTTGCCATACTCTTGCTGCGGAAATAGGATCCCAATATACATTCCATTCAGCAGAACCATCCTGTCCTGGTTCCCAATTTTTCTCCACATTGCCAGGGACATTCAACGCACCACCCATCCAAACAATTTTGGCAATTTTCTCTTCAATTTCTGGTGCTTGATCTAAGACAAAAGCTACATTAGTTAATGGTCCTGTTACCATCAGTGTTACTGGTTCCAGTGCTTTTTGCAACACCCCAAGCATAAAATTTTCACCGGGTTCTGTAACTAAAGGAGTTGCAATTGTATCCCTTTCATTCAAAATTGGTAAATGATCGACCACAAAGGAATCACGACGATAAAGATTGGGAAAAGGATTAGTACCCCGTACTTTACTTTCTGCCACTGGGATATGGAAACCCCCCATTAAGTCTAAAATTTTACGGGTAGCAGCAACAGCAGGTTGGATATAACAATCTGCAGGAGTGACGACAACACCCATAAGTTCCACATCTTCCATGGTCATTAGTAACATAGTAGCGAGGTAATCATCTACACCACCGTCGTGATCCATTAACACGAGTTGTTTTGACATAAGTTAGGAGAAATTAAACATGGACGAATTTATGCAAGCCGCGAACGCAGACGGAGAACAAGCTAGACTAACGGGTGGTATACCCATTGGTTCCGTACTTGTCAAGGAAGGCAAGATTATCGGCAGAGGACACAAAAAGCGCGTCCAAGATGGCGATCCTATCACCCATGCGGAAATCGATTGCGTCCGTAATGCTGGTAGAATCAGGAACTAACAAGGTACAATACTTTACTCCACACTGATGGCATATTATATGTGTGCAGGAGCTGTAGTGCAGTTTGGCATCAAAAAAGTACTTGCTGAGTAATCAGCTAATTTACCCGGTACAAAGGAGTTTATGGAATCCCATGATGTGGAGGTAGTTGATTTAGATTTGGATGAATGTAAGCAGATGATGAGTGAATTTAGGCGTTGCGGGATTATACTAAAAGATTTTCCCACCCTCACTGTATTATCCCACATTTCGCACTTCAATTTGAAGTACAAATAAATTACAAGCAAAATAAAAACACCAGAATCAGAATTATTAATAAATAGACTACAGAACGAATATATTTTAAAAATCAATTGGGTACGACTCTTTGGGTAGTACGCAGTATGATATAAGAATAATAAATAACAAGTCAACCAGAGTAGTATTGACAGCCAAAAATGTACTTGATGGAATTGGCTTGTAAAAAGTGAAAAAACAGGAACAGTTCCATACCCTATCCAAGCATCTACATAAAATCAAGGTATGTTTTGGTCACAAGCACGAGAACTATTTGAACAGATAGTTAGTTGGTTAGACTCACACAGCATTTGTGGGTTAGAACACTCCCACATAGAGAGTAAGTTACTTGAGAATAGATACGAACTATTGACACGGTTGTTACAAACAAAGATATTTTGATAAACGCACTCAAGATGAAATAGAGGGAGAGTGTGCAGGCACAGACTCAGTAAACAGAACACACAAGAAAAAATTGTCGCGGAAATTGACCACATTATTTGGCACAGTAATCGCCAATAGAATCGGTTATGGAGGAAGAAAGATAAATACGCTATTTTCTTTGGATGGGGAGTTTAATCTACCAGCACAGCAATATTCTCATGGACTAAGACAGGGATATTATCCATGTGATTGAGTTTTTGTGGAAAGCTGCATTTGTCTTTTATTATCAGACTTCAACACAGGCAGAAGCTTGGAAGAGCAAACGTTTACAGCTTATCCTTGAAGGGAAATCAAGTTCAGTTGCCACAGGTATGCGCCTGAGTGCGACTTTACCCAAACTGACCCCCCAAGAACGTAAACCCGTGGATACCTGTGCTAGGTATTTACTTAACAATACGAAATACTTCATACCATTATTATGTGAAGCTGCACAGAATTAATGGGGAAAAAGCCTTATATATTGGTACTAGTTATATGGCTATTCACATAAAAATGGTATCAAATATAATGATTACTTAAAAGCTGGATTCCTCATGGCCACGGGGGTGATTGAGGGTGCTTGTTGGCACCTAATTAAAGACAGGATGGATATCACTGGGGCTAGATGGACCATGAGGGGTGCTGAGGCTGTTTTTCCCCTGGGTTCTTCATACATCAGTGGCGATTGGGATGATTATTGGCAGTTTCGTCTACAACAAGAACATAAACCCAATCACCTGGCTTTCTACTCTAGTGGTATTCCTTTGATGAAGCAAGTTATCAAAGCTCGTTGTTCTACTACCCCTCCACCTCTTCCAATACCTGTCTAAGTTCCACTCCCCGTCTTACTAAAAGAGTTGCACCCAAATTATTTACGAAATTAATCGCCGTTTTCTCGATCAAGTAAGGATAAAGTACATTGGCGATATAGATAAGGTTTCGCGTTTATCCCACATTCGGCAAATACGATCGCAAAATATTGTATTTTTGAAGTATGAGTTTTTCAGAACCACAAATAAAAGTACAATATATCGATAACTTAGGCATAGTGGCAGGGATTATTGATGAAATCAGTTTGGTTGATTTGTTTAACCAACTGCTTGAAAATCATCCCCAAGAAATAATCAGCGCAGGCCAAGTGGTCAAAGCAATGATTCTCAATAGCTTAGGCTTTATCAGTGCACCACTATATTTATTTGAGAAGTTCTTTTCAGGGATTGCAACGGAACATTTATTGGGAGAGGCAATACAACCAGAACATTTGAACGATGAACCCTTGGGCAGAGTCGTAGACAAACTATATGATGCAGGATTAATGGAAATTTTTATCCGAGTCCCACTATCAGCAGCAGATAGATTTGGAGTAAAAATGGACAGCTTCCACTTGGATTCAAGTTCATTTCATGTACATGGGGATTATGGAACTGGTACTGATGATGAAGCATCAGCACAATCAGGATTAATCACAATTACATATGGTTATTCTGAAGACCACCGACCAGATTTGAAACAATTTATCCTTGACTTGATGTGGAGTGGTAATGGAGATATTCCTTTATATTTAGGTGATTGTTGAAAAATAAATTACCTTAAAAGCGGTTGAATCAAGATATCCCATTTGGGCAACAGTGGATTTTACTGTAATGTAGACTCCACTTATTTCCTAGCTTTCTTTGTTAGAGAAATCCCTTTTTGGTAAAGAGTTTTACTTAAACTCAAGATAGGATATAAGGCTTTCCAAGTCATACTCGAAGGCCAGGAAAGCATGACTTCAACATCAACAAGCTTCGCCCCCCCCATTCCAATGCTGGTCAATAATACCCCAACAACCCTCTATAGGATTGTATTTACTATGGTAAGGAGCATAGTAAAGCAATTTAATTGGTATATTTAGCAGATCAACAAACTTAACCATCCTTTTTAAAAATTGAGTTCTTACTCCACTACTTTCCGGACCATTATCAACTTTAATTTGTATCAGTTCGTTATCCTGCTTTTGTTCTGGTGTCATTGTCTTTTACCATTGAATTAGAGTATCAACAATAAAATCCCTGGTTTTATAAGAAGAACTACCAAAGTTCATATAGAATAATTGCCCACTATCTTCATCAAGAATCCCACAAGGAGTATATTTTTCTGTGGATCCCATATCATGATCCTCACCTTGATTGTCTCCTCTGATTTTTCCACCACGAAAATAACCCTCGATATTAACGGTAGCTTTGCAATCCATGCTTAATCGTTTGAGTTTGAGGCTTGTTTGTTGATTGCTGCTCAAATTCTTTGATGTTGTTGAAGATATCATCCGTTTGTGCAATTTTTTTTGAGGTTTGGCTTTTACGACTTTACGAAGATCATAGCCCATTCGATTCAATACTTGTGCCATTGTACTGGCGCAAGGCAATTGCTCCTGGCTAAATCCCTGTTCTTTGAGTTTTTCTAGTGCGGATGTTGCTGTTAACCGGGTATAGGCTAAGGAAGTTTTAAATGTTGGCTCTTGTTGAAAATGAGATCCTGCAATTTGTCCCAGGGATAATGCCACAACAGAAGAGGTTGTTTCTCCTGGCAACGCTTTGCTGTGCTAAAGGCTGATTGTAATCCCACACAGATTATCCCTGTTCTTTTTTCCCCTAACCCTAACTCTATATTTTCTCTACCCCAACCCAATACTGTTTGTGCTAAGCTTGCTCTACCTTGGCAATATTTCAACGTCATCTGAGCTTGAAAGCCCCGACGTTCTACTCCATTTATTTTCGATGCTGCCAACCGCAAGTCTTCTATTTGTTTGTGATCTTGTTAATGATTTGGGTTACTCTGCTGGGTCTAGCATACTCCAAAATACTTGCCCCTGTTTTTTTACTCATCAACATTACATCTTACTTCCATTGGTAAATTCTTTCTTATAAATCACCTTAAGAGTTGCAGATGGTAATGAAGTCGATTCTGCCATGTTTGGAACACTTCTGGCAGATTTCCACAAACAATGGCAAGGCAAATTGATGCTTTATTTGTTGCGGATGCAGCCCTTTAGACTGAAGACAATTTGCAGATGATAGTCTAACTAAGATGGGTATATCGAGTTCCTGCAACCCTAACTGCCGCAAAATAACTATTAGAAAAGAACAGTATTGATGCATTTGTACCAAGTAAAATTCCAGGATATCGTATTGCCCCCTGTTGTAATGATTCTGGTGGTGTGCGACAACGGTCGCTAGTGATAGAAAGTGAACCCCGTAAAGAATCTGACTTCAAACAACTGGAAAAACAAACGTCTGACCAAAAAATAGACCCAGGCACAATCCCAACTACGAAAATTGTGTCAACAGGAATTTGCATGTGCCGAAGATTCATTCAACGCAGCCAAATTACTGGAGAGTCAGTTGCCATTTCATCAACTTGCATGCAAATATTGAAGTTATTAAATATGGCTAACAGCGGGGAGGTGGTAGACATCGCAAGGATTCTCAACCTACCCTAATTTCCCATATTCAAGCCGAAATTTTACCCAAATGAACTGCAATTACCATTGCCACAGAACAGGCTGGCAGGTTTATTCTTGCCACCAATGTTCTTGATGCCGACAAACTTAGCAACGAAGATGTTTTACCTGAATATAAGGCACAACAATCTACAGAACGTGGTTTTCGGTTTCTCAAACACCCATTGTTTTTTACTTCCACTGTGTTTCTAAATTAAAGGAAAAGAGTGCCGGCTTTGGCAATGATTATGGGTTTGTGTTCGTTAGTTTACAGGCTAGGTCACAGGGCATTACGCCAATGTCTAAAAAGAGGATCCCAAACAATTCAAAATCAGTTAGGTAAACCAACTGCCACTCCTACTTTAGGTTGGGTGTTTCAATGTTTCCTGTCAATTCATTTATTAACGTTGGCTTCTTTGAAACAGATTTCCAACCTCAGTGAACAGGGGTGCTGAATTATACAGTTTTTTGGTGCCCCCTGTCGTAAATATTATCTTCTTTGCTAACTAACCTGCGGAATATGGATTTATCTCTGATTGACGAGAATCGTGACAAATATGTCGGCATGGCAAATCTAGCTTGTGTGGGTAGTCATGCCATAAATGGGGTAGCCAAGTTAAATAGCAAACTATTAAAACAAACTATCCTCAATTCTTTTTACGAATTATACCCAGAAAAATTTAGTAACACAACTAATGGGGTAACTCCACGACGGTGGATAGTGTTGAGTAATCCTAAATTATCTAATTTGATTACTGAGAAAATTGGGAATAACTGGATTACCCACCTAGAAGATTTAAGGAAGCTAGAAGCATTTGCAGACGATTCCCAATTTGAAGCAGCGTGGAGGCAGATTAAGCAAACTAAAAAGCAGCAACTAGCTGCAATTATTCTCCAACGCACTGGTATTTCAGTTGATCCCACCTCTATGTTTGACATTCATGTAAAGCAGATTCACGAATATAAACGACAGCATCTCAACATGCTACATATTATTACCCTTTACCATCGCCTGAAGCAAAATCCTCACTTATATATAACACCACGGACATTTATCTTTGGTGGTAAAGTTGCACCAGGTTATTTTATGGCTAAGTTGATAATTAAGTTAATTAACTCCGTGGGAGAAATGGTGAATAACGATCCTGATGTTGGGAATCGCTTAAAGCTAGTATTTATACTAGATTGCAATGTTACAAATAGTCAACTATTATACCCAGCAGCGGATCTTTCCGAACAAATATCTACTGCTGGAAAAGAGGCTTCTGGTACTAGTAACATGAAGCTATCTATGAATGGAGCATTGACAATTGGCACACTAGATGGTGGAAAGATTGAAGTTCAAGAAGAGGTAGGAGAAGAAAACTTCTTCCTATTTGGATTGATGGCACAAGAAGTACAAGAATTAAAAAACAAAGGATATCATCCTTGGTTCTATCCCACTAATAGTGGAAGTTGATAATATGCCTGTTGAGTAAGATGGGTTATATTTTCTCATGGCTGGACGTTTTGAAGGACTGAGTAATTTGGAGTGGTCTTTGTTTAAGGGTATTTTTCTGAAACCGCCAGAGAAACGCGAACCAGGAATGCCACATTCTTCATTTCGTTATGTACTCACGAACTTACTGTATATATTAATATCAGGGTGTCGTTGATGTGAAGTTCCAAAAGGAGAAATATGGGCATCAAACAGCTCTGCACATCGATGGCTCAAACGTTGGCAGTTGCACGGGACCTTAGAGGCTTGACAAGCACGAATATTGGGGATTGGACAAGATAAAGGGTTAATCAACTGGAGTTATGGCGCAGTGGACGGGTATTTTTCCCCCTGGGAAGGGTGGTGGTGATGCTGTTGCTTACGGTGGAAAAGGAAAGGGTATTTTTATACACACTATTACTGAAGGAACAGGAATGACTTTATCCAATTGCACCACACCTGCCAATGGTAGTGAAACAGATCAGGTGATACCACTTCTAGACAGTGTAAAGATTAAGACCAACAAATCCGATAGACCCCGTAAACCCCTGAAAGCGCTTGCTGCTGACAAAGCCTACGATTCTAAGGATAAGGGCGCTGCTTTACCTAGACGTAGGATTAGGC
The DNA here is from genome assembly GCA_000613065.1 of Richelia intracellularis. Lineage (GTDB taxonomy): Bacteria > Cyanobacteriota > Cyanobacteriia > Cyanobacteriales > Nostocaceae > Richelia > Richelia intracellularis_B. The sequence continues at coordinate 9,841 of CBZS010000520.1, forward strand.
CGCAATGGCCCAAGTGGGTTTGGAAGAGAAAGAAGAACAAGGGCAGACCCATTAAAATTTCCGTCCCATCTGACAACAAGAACCTTGTTTCCCATGATTTCAAAAAAAATATCGTTGTCTTGTTGTCAGATGGGAAAGATTTTCAGCTTGTTTTGATGCTTTTTTTCCTCTTGGAACAATCCATATTTGGATTAACAAAATCATATTATTGGGATGAGGTCTTGGGATTACTATCAAAATAACCAGCAGTTAAGGGAAGTTATTAATGTAGTTATTTCTGGATATTTCTCTAACGGAGATACAAATTTATTTAAACCCTTAGTTGGTTCATTGCTTTATGATGATCATTATATGCTTTTAGCAGATTATCAATCCTATATTGATTGTCAAGATCGGGTAAGTCAAAATTATCATGATCAAAACAGTTAGACTCGCATGTCTACCTAAAACACTGCTCGTATGGGTAAATTTACCTCTGACAGAGCCATCCAGGAATATTGTCAAGATATTTGGGATGTGAAAGCAGTTACTGTCGAACTTCGAGAATACACAGATCTCTTAGGCTAGAAACCCCGATGAGACAAATCATCGGGTTTATTCAATGATTCCCACAGGGTTACAATAAGACCCTGTGGCTATAGATGCCATGTCTCTTTACACAGATTAATTATCTACATTCTTAAATGGCGTCAAACTTTTTAGCACAATAAAAATCTGCCAAAGAATCAAACCATTCTAAACATGAAAATATATTACGCTTTGTTACAAGACTAATTGAGTTTCTCCAATCCTGAAAATTCTTCAACAGGAGAATCATTTAACTTGGCATAGAGCTCATACGTAAGTTTGATTGCCAAAGCAAATAAGATAACCTTATTCCCAATTTTATTAGTTAAGGAGTTTTACCCTCTGCATCCCATCTTTATTCATATTTTGAATTATATTTGGATTTTCGATTAGACTTTATCTCCTATTTTCAGCATAGCCACAAGGGTTATCCCTACTCTCTGCTTCCTTGCCCTTCCCTAACTGAGAGCATCAGCCTATTATGGAAACAAGATACCCTTGTTGATCTTGTGGACTGAGAAACAAAAGTATGGTTGTAGCATTACTCTATCTGATGTTGGCTGGAACTTATTTGCTGGTATTACCTGTAGCTGTATTGTTTTACCTCAAACAGCGATGGTATGTAGTAAGCTCCATTGAGCGGGGATTTATGTACTTCTTAGTATTTTTCTTCTTCCCCGGTTTATTGCTCCTGTCGCCGTTTGTCAATCTACGACCCAAACGACGACAAATTGAAGTTTAATCTTAAAATTGGTAGGTCATTGTTCTCATGCGACGTATTGATGCGATTGCGATCGTTTTCGGTGTTTTTGTTGCGGGTGGTTTGGTATACCTGGCATTACAGTTATTGGGTTTAGATAGCGAAAATTCTGGAATATGGAGCCAAACATTACTTGTGTGTGGATTGATAGGTTGGTTATTTACCTATGTATTTCGCGCAGTGGGCAATCAAATGACCTACCATCAACAACGGGAAAATTATGAAAAAGCCTTTCTGCAAAAACGCTTGGATGAGCTTTCTCCAGAAGAATTAGAACGTATTCAAGCAGAAATAGAACAAGAGCGGAATTCACAGCTTTAAGAATTGAAATCTAACTATAAACGCATACCTTGTATCTTATAGATAATATTAGGGTGGGTACTGCCGCCTCACAAAAGCATAAGTCTTTCAGCACTAGCATTAATGTAAGTGGTCATTTGATAGATATTTATAGCGATCGCAAATAACTATTTAGACATGGTGTATACCAATAGGGTAATCTAAAATCCAAAATAATTTTCTTCATAACTGAAATGGCTGCGATTTCCGATTGTTTTGCTAAACTCAAGCAAAATCAACAATGTGCTCTAATTCCTTTTATCACTGCAGGCGATCCTAATTTAGAAACCACCCCACTAGCACTACAAGCTCTCGCTCGCAATGGTGCGGATATGATTGAGTTGGGTGTACCTTACTCTGATCCCCTTGCCGATGGACCAGTAATTCAAGCAGCAGCTACCCGTGCTTTAGAAAAGGGTACAACCTTAGACAAAGTGCTGGCAATGCTAAAACAAGTAATTCCCAGCTTAAATACACCTATTATCCTATTTACTTATTACAACCCCATTTTAAACCGAGGAATTGAACCTTTTCTACGACAAATTGCTGAAATTGGTGTAGCCGGATTGGTAGTACCGGATTTACCCCTAGAAGAAGCAGCTAATTTACTTGAACCAGCACAAAAAATCGGGATTGAAGTTATTTTACTCATTGCTCCTACAAGTTCTAGCGAACGCATGGCTGCTATTGCCCGTGCTTCCCAAGGTTTTATTTACCTGGTCAGTGTTACTGGAGTCACAGGAATGCGAACAAAAATACAATCACGGGTATCAGATTTAATATTGCAACTTCGTGATCTAACTGACAAATCAATTGGTGTGGGCTTTGGTATTTCAAAACCAGAACAGGCAAAGCAAGTAAAAGATTGGGGTGCTGACGGTGTGATTGTTGGTAGTGCTATAGTTAAGCAATTAGCACAGGGAACTCCCGAGCAAGGAGTAAATGCGATCGCAACTTATTGTGGTCAGCTTAAAGATGCTCTATCAAAATCTTAAGTAAAATTAATTACTGATTTAAATAAAATCAGGGAAGGTAAATTCAAAAAGTGTAACAGCTAGTTTTGGCGTTGCATAACTGCGGGATGAATTAGCGTTTGAAACCATTGAAAAATCGTTGAAAATTTAGTGAAATCATCCCCTGATTCAGCAACGCCCTAGTTTTTTTTCACCTTCCTTAGTAGACAATTTAACGGATATCGTTTTGAATAGATAAAGCACATAGCAGTGGTTTAACAAGTAGTCAATACCAACATATATATTTGAATATTATATAAAGAGCATTAGGGCATTAAGTTTATGAGTGTGAGAGAGTCTAAATTATCTGTTGTATTGATGTCGCAGTCTAGAGGCAAGGGACGATGAGCGAAAGTATGGCATTTGTCGGCGGAGTAGCCGTAGCAGGACTGGCGGCACTATTATTACTTAAGGGCGCAGGAAATACTCCCGCGCAACCAAACTTTACCGTACCTCCACCTATGCAATCACCTGTGGTAACTCCTATGGTGCCACAAGTAGGAACATATCCCTATGCCCAGCCACATCCTAATGTACCTTTGCCGGTAGACCCCAACACCAGTCAAAAATTAGCACAATTAGAAAAATATAAAGTTCTGAGTGAGAGATTGCAGCAGGAAATCAATCAGTTGAAAGCTCAATCCCAACAGATGCAGTTTCAAATGCAACAAATGCAGTTGACTGTTCAAAATGATAAGCAATGGGTTCCCACACCAGCTGAATTAAACCGGGCTGAAAATACTTTACTGTCCTCACCCATAATCTGGGCAGTGGGAGGAATGAGTCTGGCAATTGGTGGGGGGATTGTAGTAGCTGGAGTTTTAGCCTTAGTTTCTCCTAAGGAGCGTAATAGTCGTACAGTCCAAGTATTACACCCTTATCCCAATCCTAATCAACATATACCTCCTGTACGTAGGGCTGAATTTTTACCCCCTCACAAAGAGGTAAGAAGGGTAAAAAATCATCACCAATATGACGATATCCATTAAGAAAATGACCAAAGGATTGTCATATCGGCGTTGCAGAGTACGCAATTATGATTTTAAACCAACATTTCGCAGGTGCGATCGCAAAATGTTGTATTTTTGAAATATGAGTTTTTCTGGATCACAAATAAAAGTACAAGATATCGAGCACTTAGGCATAGTGGCAGGGATTATTGATGAAATGAGTTTGGTTGATTTGTTCAACCAACTGCTTGGAACTCATTCCCAATAAATAATCAGCGCAGGCCAAGTGGTCAAAGCAATGATTATCAATGGCTTAGGCTTTATCAGTGCACCACTCACTATATTGATTTGAGAAGTTCTTTTAAGGAATTGCAACGGAACATTTATTGGGAAAGGGAATACAACCAGAACATTTGAACGATGAACGCTTCTTGGGCAGACTGTTAGACAAACTATATGATGCAGGATTAACGGAAATTTTTATCCGAGTCCCACTATCAGCAGCAGATAGATTTGGAGTGAAAATGTACAGCTTCCACTTGGATTCAAGTTCATTTCATGTACATGGGGATTATGGAACTGGTACTGATGATGAAGCATCAGCACAATCAGGATTAATTACAATTACATATGGTTATTCTAGAGACCACCGACCAGATTTTAAACAATTTATCCTTGACTTCATGTGGAGTGGTGATGGAGATATTCCTTTATATTTAAGAGTTGGACATGGAAATAAAGTCGATTCTGCCATGTTTGGAACACTTATGGCACATTTCCACAAACAATGGCAAATTGATGCTTTATTTGTTGCGGATGCAGCCCTTTAGACTGAAGACAATTTGCAGATGATAGTCTCATTCAAATGGGTATATCGAGTTACTGCAACCCTAAGCCGCAAAATAACTATTAGAAAAGAACAGTATTGATGCATTTGTACCAAGTAAAATTCCAGGATATCGTATTGCCCCCTGTTGTAATGATTCTGGTGGTGTGCGACAACGGTGGCTACTGATAGAAAGTGAACCCCGTAAAGAATCTGACTTCAAACAACTGGAAAAACAAACGTCTGACTAAAAAATATACCCAGGCACAATCCCAACTACGAAAATTGTGTCAACAGGAATTTGCATGTGGCGAAGATGCATTCAACGCAGGCAAATTACTTGAGAGTCAGTTGCCATTTCATCAACTTGCATGCAAATATTGAAGTTATGGAATGTGGCCAACACCGGGGAAGTGGTAGACCTGGCAAGGATTCTCAACCTACCCTAATTTTCCATATTCAAGCCGAAATTGTACCCAAATAAACTGCAATTACCATTGCTACAGAACAGGCTGGCAGGTTTATTCTTGCCACCAATGTTCTTGATGCCGACAAACTTAGCAACGAAGATGTTTTACGTGAATATAAGGTACAAGAATCTACAGAATGTGGTTTTCGGTTTCTCAAAGACACATTGTTTTTTACTTTCACTGTGTTTCTAAATTCAAGGGAAAGAGTGGCGGCTTTGGCAATGGTTATGAGTTTGTGTTTGCTAGTTTACAGCCTAGGTAACAGGGCATTACGCCAATGTCTAAAACGAGGCTCCCAAACAATTCAAAATCAGTTAGGTAAACCAAATGCCACTCCTACTTTACGTTGCGTATTTCAATGTTTCATGTCAATTCATTTATTAACGTTGGCTTCTTTGAAACAGATTTCCAACCTCAGTGAGCACCGGCGCTGGATTCTACAGTTTTTTCGTGCTTCCTGTGGTAAATATTATCTTCTTTCCTAACTAACCTGCTGAATATGGGTTAAATTGATGCCAATAGATGTTCCTGCCGTAGAATATCAATAAACCGTTGCAATTTATCTCAAGTTGTTTTCAACTTAAGTTATTTTGGAGATATTTGCTTACACCCTGACTCATATTTAATAGGTTGGGTTTAATCTTTTCCCCCAAAAACTCTTCCACTACATGGGCTATTTGACCTGTGAGAAAATGTGGTACTCCTTTAATGCCTTTAGGATCGATTATTAATTCACCACGGCTTTCAATTAGTGTACTACCATTCTTTTCTAGGAAGCGATTAATGCCAGAACATTGCACAGCTTCAGTAAAAGCGTGGGTTTCAATAGACCATTCCAGAGTAAAATCTTTTTCCTTCCAGGTATTATACTCAGTCCAATAGAGCATTTCCTGACTGAGAATAGCCCTTGCTGCCATGGGAATATCACCGCCACCATGCCACTCATTCACACAATATATTTTTCCATATTCTTCCCGACGGGACTTTACCTTAATGTCACACACATTAGGCATATAGGGAACCAATTCCACCAGTTTATCCCGGAAGGTAGCATAAACCAAGGAACGAGCAAAGGAGATACTACTATTATTTGAGATATTCATCCTCAGATCTTATTCATAATTGTCAAAACTATAACAGTAACTTGAAATGAATGCATAAAAGAAAAGGATAAATACTAGAAATTCAGCTAATCACTCTATTTTGCAACTCCGTTCTCGTTTGCTAAGGCTTGAATAGAGCAAATTGGAGTATAGATTAATTTGATCTTTCCTCGCATTGCGCTTAAAGGTTAAGACTAATTGAACTTATTCTATCTAATACAAAAATGCCTATGTTTTCAATTCACATATGTTGGAAAATATTGATTTTTCATTTTTTATTTGGGCGTTGCATAATAGGGAGATAGATTCTAATTGAGAATTCGGAATTAAAGTATAGCAAGCTTTTTACTCTTTTATTGTGTCTTCTTCCTTCCGCCTGCTACTAAATATTCCTGTAAACAAGGGTAACCTGTCTCCATAATTATCTAACATGATTTTTTGATAGGTAAGGCGTAGTTGACTTTCATCTGCATCACTTGCCATAAAGCGGAAAGAAGATGTAGCAAGATATTGAAGTTCATTATCAAAAGCCAACCAATAGCGTTCTTCCTTTTCAGCAACAAAGCCAGTTGTATTTGAGCCGGCGAATATATCAACAACAATATCACCAGGTTCTGTTAAAAAACGGATAAAAAATTCTGGGAGTCTGGTTGGGAATCTTGCTGGATGTGCTTTTAACCCTAAAGTCTTACATCGTCTAAGATATTGACTATTTGATTCTGAGTTAGGTATTTGCAGAAGGTTGGAAGGAATTGCCCCACCGTTATCCTTACCAAATTTATTACTGATATCATGACCAGAAGGACGCTTTTTGGGATCGTAATATTTTTCTGGGTTTTTGAGTAATTTCTTCATGCGATCGCTATACTCAGTTAAAACTTTTGTGGCATCTGACTTGGGAAATTCTGATTTGCTGAACCACCAGACTGTATTAACTGCATCCTTTACCCTAATTTTTCGTTTATTAACCCACTCAATGGGGCTGGGTAACTTGGAAGGATTGAACCAGTAAAAGTCTTCTGCTAAGAAAAAACCTATTTCATCGCAGAAATGAATGGGAATTCTAAAATTATATAAACTTCTAACTGGCTTTCCCTTTTCATAAGAACCGCCTAAATCCAGTACAAAGCTACCATCATTTTTTAACTTCTGATAGACAATTGCTGCAAATTGTCCTAACCATTCTACATATTCTTCTTGATTCTTATTCCCATATTCTTTCTTTCTCTGAAGGGGAAATGGAGGACTAGTTAATACTAAATTAATGCTTTGGTCCGGAAGTTGTTTTAATAGTTCCAGAGAATCTCCTAAGAATGCAGCCCCTAAAGCAGTTTGATAAATGGAGTGAAAACCTATATTCTCAATGTCTAGCGGGAAGTTGATTTGCTGTCGGGACATAAACCCTACCTAACTTGATCTAACTTTTCTTCCTGTGACTCAAGAGAATCACTTTCTGCAAGGGGAGCTACCCATACCTTATCTACCCGATTCCTGTCCATATCCATAACCTCAAACCGCATTTCTTGCCATTGAAATGATTCTGCCGCTGCAGGTATGCGACCAAAATTGGTAATAATAAAACCACCTAAAGTGTGATAGCTCTCTTTCTCTTCCTCTGGTAACTTGGTAAGTTTAAACAACTGTAAAAACTGATCTACTGCTAACATTCCATCCAGTAGCCAAGAACCATCTTCCCGTTGTACTCCTTGAGGTTCCTCATTCTCGTCAGCATCAGGAAGATCCCCTACAATTTCAATCATCACATCATTTAGAGTGACTAATCTTTGAATCACCCCATATTCATCCACAATAAAAGCCATATGCCTCAGGGTTTGTTTAAATACCTCTAATACTTTTAACCCATGGGTATTTTCTGGTATAAGGACTGATTGTCGCAGACCAACTGTTAAGTCAAAATTTTGGCGTTGCATAAGTGCGGGATGAATTAGCGTTTGAAACCATTGAAAAATCGTTGAAAATTTAGTTAAATCATCCCCTGATTCTGCAATGTCAAAATTTTGACCGTAAAGACTACGTTCCAAGAAATCCGTAACAGGAACAATCCCCACAACATTGTCTAATTCTTCCTGACACACTGGATACGGGGAATAGCGATTCTCTATAATCTTTTGACGATTTTTGTCTGGGGAATCTTCCAAATTTAACCAAACAATATCTAAACTCGGTGTCAGAAATGAGCTAATAGGGCGATCGCCTAAAGGAAATACCCGCTCCACCATATCCTGTTCTGCAGCTTCAAATGTACCCTCTTCCGTTCCTTGTTCGATTAATACCCGAATTTTTTCTTCTGTAATCTGTGGTCCAGCGGCAGCTTTAATCCCTAAGACCCTGAGAATGAATACAGTGGAAATACTTAGTATATTGACAATGGAAGCACTAATTATAGATAGCTGTTGCATAGGTATGTCAGCCATACCAGCAATAGGTTCAGGATGGTTTAATCCTAAGCGTTTAGGTACAAGTTCCCCGATGGTGAGGGTTAAATAAGTAATCAGCAGAATGGCAAGAACATTTGCTAATCGTTGGGCACTATCTTGTTCTATATTAATTGCTTGAAAAATCGGGATTATCCTTTTAGACAGGGTACTCTCACCATAGGCACCAGAAAGAATAGTTCGTAGGGTAATACCAATTTGTACAGTTCCCAAGAAGCGATTGGGAGCAGACGCTTTTAATGCGACTTTAGCCTTGGCATCTCCTTGTTCGGCTATTTGCTGTAGTATCACCTTGCCTGCAGATACAATTGCCAACTCAGACATGACAAACAGAACATTTCCAAGGATGAGTAAGAAAATAATTAAGAGTTCGAGGGTTGGATGCATTCTCAGGATTGCTGATATCAGCAGCAGACTGTCTTTAAGAGAATGTTTTAAAAAGTGGGAGGTATCATAAAAAAGCTCACAAGGCATATGCTGATAATTATAGAAAACAGCACCCCGTGAGCAAATGACTAAGAATTATCCTAGCAATTTAACGTGAGAACAGTGGGAGTTAATCCCAGAGCTGTTACCAGAGGCAAAACCAGGTGTCGTCCAGGTACAACAACATGTATATACGTAGTAGTGCGATTTTATACCTACTGTACCAAGGATGTACATGGCGGGCATTACCAGGAGATTTAGCACCTTGGTCTACACTCTATGGCTATTTCAGAAGATGGTGCAAAGACCGTACTTGGCTTCAGGTGCATGACAAACTATATCAATGGGTTCGGGTAGCAGCCAGTCGAGAACCAAGTCCATCGGTAGCAACCTTTGATAGCCAATCAGTTGAAACCGCAACCATGATTTGTACGGATGTTGATTTCGACGGAGGAAAACAAATACATGGACGTAAGCGATTTATTACGGTTGACTTGTTAGGGCTAGTTTTGGGAGCCACGTTTAGCCCCTGCAAGTTTGCCAGAACTTGCAGGGGCTAAACGTGGACGTTATCGCAGGTTTATCAGATGAAAGATAAAGTTAAAAGACTGCACACTATCTGGATGGATGAAGGATATCGGAGGGAAGATTTTGCTCACTGGATAATCGATGTTTTTCGTTGGATTGTGGAAGTGGTTCTCAGACCCTTAGAAAAGAAGGGTTTTACCCTTTTACCAAAACCTTGGGTTGTACAACGAACTTTCGGGTGACTCAATTGGTGTAGAAGATTAAGTAAGGACTATGAAAGGCTACCTGAAACTTCTGAGACTTTAATCTATATTGCAATGATACGTATCATGGTCAGGCTACTTGCATGATTTGTAACTCACTTCGACTTTTAAAAGATCCTCTAAGTATAACTTTTTAGGGCATTGCATAAGTGCGGGATGAATTAGGGTTTGAAACCATTAAAAAATCCTTGAAAATTTAGTGAAATCATCCCCTGATTCAGCAACGCCCTTTTTAGTATTTAGTATCTTGGTTATGCAAGAGTCTAAATGCAGATAAAATAGTGAAATAAAAAATATTCTGTTACTTCGAAACAAAGCCTAAAGGCTAGCGTTCCCATAGCAGTTCCTAGGAAACATCGCTCTACAATAATCCACAACTACTGAGAATGGTGTGTTATAAATTTGGCATAAAAGAAGAAAATAGAGGAAGCAATGACAAGCGATCGCGATTACACACTCATCATCGACAAAAGTGGTAGTATGTCCACTACAGACCAAGTGGGCGGAAAAAGCAGATGGGAAATCATGCAGGAATCAACCCTTGCTTTAGCCAGAAAGTGCGAACAGTTTGACCCTGATGGTATTACTGTTTATTTGTTCTCTGGCAAGTTTAAGCGCTACGATGACGTCACTTCCCAGAAAGTAACACAGATATTCCTGGAAAATGATCCTGTAGGCACAACCAACTTAGGTAGTGTATTACAAGATGCAACGAATAATTACTTCCAACGCAAAGCCGCAGGAAAAACTAAACCCAATGGTGAAACGATTGCAGTCGTTACTGATGGAGAACCAGATGATCGCCGTGCTGTATTTGAGGTAATAATTAATGCTTCTCGGCAAATGGAAAAAGATGAAGAGTTGGGAATTACCTTTATTCAAGTTGGTGCTGATGTACAAGCAAGTAAGTTTCTCAAAGCCTTGGACGAGAAATTACAAGACGTGGGGGCAAAATTTGATATCTGCGACACCATCACTCTTGATGATATGGAAGATTTAACCTTTGCTGAGGTATTAATGAATGCTGTTAGTGATTAATTCAAGGGATCACCTAAGACTTTAATAATCTCTGTTTTCCTCATATTGTATTTTATCTCAAGCTTGATGATGGGATTCAAGTTCTGAGGATACTTCATCAATCTAGGGATAGCAATCGCAAATTTGCGGAGTAAGATAAGTCTTTGTGCGATGTCTCAATCTTCTAGGCTAGTTAAAAAAAGTAACAAGATACAGAGGCGTTGCTGAATCAAGGGATCAATTAGCATTTGAAACCATTGAAGGGAAAGTTGCCACCATCTGTGTCATAGAAGCAGTTATAGCTATACAATATCAGCCTACCCCTATGAAGTTCATAGAACAGCATACTCTGATCGCAAATAGGTTATATAACCAATATCGCGTTGCTGAATCAGGGCATGATTTCACTAAATTTTCAACGATGTATGAATGGTTTCAAACCCAAATTCATCCCCTGATTCAGCAACCCCACCAATATTAGGTTGCCTAATAAGTAACTCAACATCCATCTCAGCTAGAAAATCATGGCTTTTTCCTCCATTGTCCGTGCTTTGGGACGTTCATCTCTGTCAAATGAATTCCTTGCCAAGCTAGAACGAGAGCAAAGTATCCATTTAAATGGGGTTCCCCGGTTACCCAAGGGGTTGGTAGCTTCAGCTTTAGCCACTGCTGGGGAGAAAAATTTGTTTGTGGTTTGTCCGACTTTGGAAGAAGCTAGTCGCTCGACTTCTCTGTTAGAAGCCATGGGATGGAAAACTGTCCATTTTTACCCTACTTCTCAAGCTTCCCCCTACGAACCATTTGACCCAGAAATTGAGATGATTTGGGGACAAATGCAGGTTCTGGCAGATTTGGTACAGGAAGACGGGTTAACTAACTTAGCGATTGTGGCTACCCATGCAGCACTACAACTACACTTACCCCCAAAAGATGCGTTTATTTCCTTCTGTATGACTCTTAAACGGAGGAACGAATCTGATTTTGAAGTTTTTAGCCAACAAATGGCCCGTCTGGGTTACGAGCGAGTTTCCATGGTGGAAATGGAAGGGCAATGGAGTCGTCGTGGGGATATTGTGGATGTGTTCCCTGTCTCTTCGGAGTTACCTGTGAGGTTGGAATGGTTTGGGGATGAAATTGAGCAAATTCGCGAGTTTGACCCTTCTACCCAACGTTCGGCTTTGGATAAGATTGAGCAGTTAACTTTGACCCCCACTAGCTTTTCACCAATTTTAATGGCAGAGATAGGGGATATATCAGCCATTGAGTCCTACTTGTCTACAGAAGAATTGGATACGTGGAAAAATAAGCAAATTTTGGAAGGAAGTCGCCGGTTTTTAGGGTTAGCTTTTGACAAACCGGCTTCCTTAATTGATTATTTACCAGAGAATACCCTAGTTGCCGTTGATGAACTAGAACAATGTCATGCCCATAGCGATCGCTGGGTGGAAAATGCCCAGGAGCAATGGGAAGTTATTGATAATGAGGGCAATACTTTACCTTGTATTCACCGGGTGCTGGATGATTGTTTAGGGAATTTCACAAGCTTTAAAACTATATACTTATCGGAGTTGGCAGAGGAAAATAATGGTACAAATTTAGCTAGTCGTTCCTTACCTGTAACTCCTCATGCTTTTGCCAAGATTGCCGAAACATTAAGACAAGAACGCCAACGCAATTTTTCTGTTTGGATTATATCTGCACAACCTAGTCGCTCCGTATCTCTGTTGCAAGAACACGATTGTCCGGCTCAGTTTATCCCTAATCCCCGAGATTATCAAGCGATCGATAAGTTACAAATTAATCATACCCCGGTCGCTCTCAAATATTCTGGTTTGGCGGAGTTGGAAGGGTTTATTTTACCTACATTCCGTCTGCTTCTAATTACGGATAGAGAATTTTTCGGGCAGCATTCTTTAGTGACTCCGGGTTATATCCGCAAGCGTCGGAAAGCTGCTTCTAAACAAGTCGATCCGAATAAGTTGCGTCCTGGGGATTACGTGATTCACAGGAACCACGGTGTGGGGCAATTTATCAAGCTGGAAAGTTTAACTTTAAACTACGAAACCCGCGATTATTTGGTTCTTCAGTATGCCGATGGATTGTTACGGGTAGCAGCAGATCAAGTAGGTGCATTATCCCGGTTACGTTCTACCACATCCAAAGCACCCCAATTAAATAAAATGACGGGTAAGGTATGGGAAAATACCAAAAATAAAGTCCGTAAAGCCATTAAAAAATTGGCAGTGGACTTACTCAAATTATATGCAGCCCGTGCCAAAAGAGAAGGGTTTACCTACCCCGTAGATATGCCTTGGCAAGAGGAGATGGAAGAATCATTCCCCTATCAACCCACCACAGAACAACTGAAAGCCGTTCAGGATGTGAAGCGGGATATGGAAAGCGATCGCCCCATGGATCGGTTAGTATGTGGAGATGTGGGTTTTGGTAAAACTGAGGTGGCAATTCGAGCTATTTTCAAAGCCGTCACCGCAGGAAAACAGGTCGCATTACTTGCACCCACAACTATTCTTACCCAACAGCACTACCACACCATTAAAGAACGGTTTGCCCCCTACCCCGTGCACGTTGGTTTGCTTAACCGCTTCCGCAGTGCCGAAGAACGGCGAGGAATTCAGAAAAGATTGGCTTCTGGAGAATTAGATGTGGTGGTAGGCACTCACCAACTCTTAGGTAAAAGCGTCAGCTTCAAAGACTTGGGACTGTTGGTCGTAGACGAAGAACAGCGATTTGGGGTGAACCAAAAAGAAAAAATAAAATCCCTGAAAACCCAGGTAGACGTACTCACCCTTTCCGCTACCCCCATTCCCCGCACCTTATATATGTCCTTATCTGGGATTCGGGAAATCAGCTTAATTACTACCCCACCCCCATCCCGTCGTCCCATAAAAACCCACCTTTCTCCCATGATTTCCGAAACCATCCGCAGCGCTATTCGTCAAGAATTAGACCGGGGAGGACAAGTCTTTTACGTAGTTCCTCGAGTGGAAGGAATTGAAGAGAAATCCGCAAGGATTCGGGAAATGATTCCTGGGGTAAAATTAGCGGTCGCTCACGGACAAATGGATCCAAGCGAGTTGGAATCGATTATGCTCACCTTTAGTAATGGGGGAGCAGATGTGTTAGTTTGTACCACCATTATTGAGTCTGGTTTGGATATTCCCCGGGTCAACACCATCTTAATTGAAGATGCCCATCGCTTTGGTTTATCACAGTTGTACCAATTACGGGGGCGGGTCGGACGTGCTGGTATTCAAGCCCATGCTTGGTTATTTTACCCCCAACAGCGAGCATTATCTGATACTGCTAGAAAACGATTGCGGGCAATTCAAGAATTTACTCAACTCGGCTCCGGCTATCAACTGGCAATGCGGGACATGGAAATTCGTGGGGTGGGTAGCTTACTCGGTGCAGAGCAGTCAGGACAAATGGATGTGATTGGTTTCGACTTATACATGGAAATGTTAGAAGAAGCCATACGGGAAATCCGGGGACAAGAAATACCCCAGGTTGACGATACCCAAGTCGATCTCAACCTGACCGCCATGATTCCCAGCGATTATATTCCCGACATCGATCAAAAGATGAGTGCCTATCGCGCCGTAGCTGTAGCCAACTCAAGGCAAGAATTAGCATTGATTGCAGCAGAGTGGAGCGATCGCTACGGAACAGTACCCAAAGCAGCAACACAACTGTTACGAGTTATGGAACTTAAACAAATGGGGAAGAAGCTCGGATTTAGCCGGATCAAGCCAGAGAATAAGCAGCACGTTGTCTTGGAAACACCCATGGAAGAACCTGGCTGGAATCTATTAGCAGAGAACTTACCAGCCAGGTTCCGCAGCCGTTTCGTTTACTCTCCTGGCAAAGTAACGGTACGTGGTTTAGGGGTATTCAAAGCCGATCAACAATTACAGACATTAATCGATGCCTTAGAAAAAATGTCATCGAGCGTTCCAGATGCAACAGGGGTTTGAAATTACTTTAGGGTCTACTTAATAACTTTGAAAATATTGTATTACAAACTTATCAGAGCCAAATGTAGATACTGAGTAAATCATTATTATCTCATTTTTCTATAAATCTGATTTCAAAGCCTCATCCCTATCAAAAAATGGATCAAGTTGAGCTAACATATTCTACAGCCTCCCAGAAATTCTCTCCTGTATAAACTAAATGTTTGGAAGTCACATATTTTTTTATACTAGCTATTTGTCTGTACTGAATATAGGTTCATGCACTTTACTCTAAAGTCTAGTAATTAACGGCAACAACTAATACTAAATTACATATTTTTATGAATTAAATAATATTTAATTCAGCTTTATAGTTTTTTTACAACTAGAGCTATTTAATTCATTAACTCTTTATCTCACTAGGGAAAATAGCATTTAAATTGTGTAGTATGGCAACGATTAAACCTCATGACTCAGGCATATTTGTATAGCAAATTGATTAGTACAAGTATAAATATTTTTGCCATCAAAAAGTTGTATATATCTACCTACCCATCTTCATAAATTAGATGAAAGAGCATGAAAGCAGTTATTTTGGCAGGTGGTCTGGGTACGCGTTTAAGTGAAGAAACAAGCGTTAGACCAAAGCCAATGGTTAACATTGGCGGTAAGCCTATACTATGGCATATCATGAAAATTTACGCATCACATGGTATTCATGATTTTGTAATTTGTTGCGGTTACAAAGGTAACGTAATTAAGGAATATTTTGCTAACTATTTCTTATATATGTCTGATATTACCTTTGATATGCGATTTAATCAGATGAACATACATTCTGGTTATGCAGAACCTTGGCGTGTCACTTTAGTAGATACTGGTGATAAAACAATGACTGGAGGTAGATTAAAACGGGTTCAAGAACATATTGGTAATCAAACTTTTTGCTTTACTTATGGTGATGGGGTAAGTGATATAAACATCACTGAAGCTATTAAATATCACCAAGAACAAAAGACTTTAGCAACTTTAACTGCTGTACAGCCTCCAGGACGTTTTGGTGCTATTCTTCTAGAAAATCAACAAACTAAAATTACTAACTTTAGAGAAAAGCCCCAGGGTGATGGTGCTTGGATTAACGGTGGTTATTTTGTCCTAGAACCAGAAGTAATTGATTTAATTAGTGATGATTCTACTATATGGGAGAAAGAGCCCCTAGAAAAATTGGCAGATATGCATCATTTATCTGCTTATAAACATCAAGGTTTTTGGCAACCTATGGATACTTTACGGGATAAAAATTATTTAGAAAAGCTGTGGCAAGAGAATCAGGCTCCTTGGAAGGTATGGTAATTAATAGATTTTAGTCGCGAAGTATATCTAAATTTGACAAAACTAAAAGGAGCAACAAACGCCATGTATGATTTTGCAATTATTGGGGGAGGAATAGTCGGACTTTCTACGGGTATGGCTTTAACTCAACGCTATCCCCATGCCAAAATTTTAGTATTGGAAAAAGAAAGTCGTTGGGCTTTTCATCAAACTGGTAACAATAGTGGCGTAATTCATTCCGGTATTTACTACAAACCAGGTAGTTTTAAAGCGAAATTTTGCCGGGATGGTTGTCGCTCCATGGTAGAGTTTTGTCAAGAGCATGGTATCGAACATGAAGTTTGCGGCAAGGTAATTATTGCTACTAGTGAGCAGGAATTACCTCGTTTAGAGAAGCTATTTCAGCGTGGTTTAGAAAACGGAATTGAAGTTAAACGTATCAGTCCAGAGGAAGTCAAGGAAATTGAACCCCATGTTCGTTGTGTGGGGGGCATTCAAGTATTCTCTACTGGTATTGTCAATTACAAGCAAGTTTGCCTCAAGTATGCAGAGTTAATTCAGCAGCAAGGAGGAGAACTAAGACTGAATACTAAGGTAGAAAAAATTATCAATAGTGGAAATCACCAAGTATTAGAAACCAATAGTGGTAATTTCAATACCCGATTTGTAATTAACTGCGCGGGATTATATAGCGATCGCATGGCAAAATTGGGTAAAGTCGATCCTAAGGCAAAAATAGTACCTTTCCGGGGAGAATACTACGAACTAACCCCGGAAAAACGCTATCTTGTCAAGGGTTTAATTTATCCGGTTCCCAATCCTGAATTTCCCTTCTTGGGGGTTCATTTCACCCGCATTATTGATGGTAACGTCCATGCTGGACCAAATGCTGTTCTGAGTTTAAAGCGGGAAGGATACAAAAAAACAGATTTTAATATCCGTGATTTAACTGAGATAATGACCTATCTTGGATTTTGGAAATTAGCAGCAAAACACGCTGATGAAGGGATTCAGGAAATTATTCGTTCTTTTAGTAAAGCAGCCTTTACCAGAAGTCTGCAACAGCTAATACCAGAAGTGCAAGCAGAGGATTTAGTGCCTACCCATGCGGGGGTTCGCGCTCAAGCTTTGATGGATGATGGCAAATTAGTGGATGACTTTTTGATTATTCATGGGGATAACTCTGTCCATGTTTGCAATGCGCCTTCCCCAGCTGCGACTTCTTCCATTGAAATTGGTAAAGCAATTGTTGATCAAATTCCTCACCAGGAGCATCTATCGCCTACCACCATTCCTTAATATAGATACAAAATATGAAAGTACTGGTAACTGGAACAGAAGGTTATCTTGGTTGTTTATTACCTCCCCTATTAATGGAAAGGGGATATGAAGTTATTGGTGTGGATACTGGCTTTTATAAAGTTGGTTGGTTATACAACGATACTGGTGTAACAGCGAAAACCTTAAATAAAGATATCCGCCATATTAGTGCAGAAGATTTGCAAGATGTGGAAGCTATTGTACATATGGCGGAACTTTCTAACGATCCTACAGGACAATTAGCCCCCCAAATTACCTACGAAATCAACCATCAAGGTTCTGTGAGGTTGGCTAAATTGGCGAGACAAGTGGGAGTACGTCGGTTTATCTATATGTCGTCTTGTAGTGTTTATGGTGTTGCGACTGAAGGGGATATAATAGAAAGCTCCCCAGTTAATCCCCAAACCGCATATGCTGAGTGTAAAACTCTGGTAGAAAGGGATGTGCAACCCCTAGCGGATGATGACTTTTCTCCCACCTTTATGCGGAATGCCACAGCCTTTGGTGCTTCCCCCAGAATGCGCTTTGATATTGTGTTAAACAACCTCGCCGGTTTAGCATGGACAAGCAAAGAGATTAAAATGACCAGTGATGGTACACCATGGCGACCCTTAGTTCATGGTTTGGATATTTGTAAAGCGATCGCTTGTGCTTTAGATGCTCCCCGAGATATCATCCACAATCAGGTCTTTAATGTAGGGGATACGGCAAATAATTATCGAGTCAAGGAAATAGCAGAGATCATTGCCGATATTTTTCCTGATTGTAAATTAATTTTTGGCAATAACGGTGCAGATAATCGCAGTTATCGAGTTTCTTTTGCAAAGATAAATACTGTTCTTCCTGGTTTTAAATGTGATTGGAATGCTCGACAAGGTGCACAACAATTATTTGATGTATTTCGTCACATTGATATGAGTGCAGACACTTTTATGTTTAGGGGATTTACCCGTATCAAACAGTTAGAATATCTGATTCGTACCCAACAAATTGACCAAAGTTTCTTCTGGAAATAAGGTATTTACCCATAGTTATATTCATATCCCCGATTTGTTTACAAAGTCGGGGATATAGACAACGTATATTTTTACCAATGCTCTCTTCAAAATGACTAGAAAATTACTCACAATTGCTATTCCTACTTATAATCGTGCCGAATTACTCGATAAACAATTGGCATGGCTAGCTCAAGCTATTCAAGGTTTTGAATCAGAATGTGAAATTATTATTTATGATAACCGTTCGTCCGATAATACCCAGGAAATTATTCATAAGTGGCAGCTACACTTTATGAATATTGTTCCGTTTCAAAATAATATAAATCATGCCAATATTGGTGTGATGAGAAATATTGCCCACTGTATCAACACCGCCAACGGTCAATATTTATGGATGATTGGTGATGACGATCCCATTCAAAATAGAACCTTAGCCTATGTAATTAGTCAACTCAAGCAGTATCCAGAATTATCATTACTCACCCTCAATTTTTCTTGTCGTTATCAACCAACAGGTAAAATAATCTATGAACGTTGTTTCGATATAAAACAAGAAGAAATTAATCCTGATGGTCAAGCTGTATTCCAGCATTGCTTAGAAGAAAATCATTCTGGTATTGGCTTTTTAAGTGCCCAAGTATATCGGACAAAAACCATTCAAAATGCATTAGCTAATTGGCCAGAAAGTATTAATAATATGGAAGCACAGGTATATTGGGCCGGTTACTGTGCACTGCACGGCAGCGTCAAAGTCACTGAAGATGTCTATTTAGAAAGTGCCTTTGGTAGTAGCTACTGGATGAAACAGCCAAAAGTTCTACTAAAGATGCAATATATAGATTTACCAACTATATATGCCAAAATTGAAGAAATTGGATATCCTAGTCAGTACTGTCGCAATTTGATTTTAAAACACTTTACCCATAATAACTGGAAAGTGTTTTTTGGAGCTTTAAGAAGATGGCCCATCATTGCACTCAACACTATTATTCCTTACCTAGCCTTGGTAGTTACATCAGTATGGGAGATTTTACCCCTACCAAAACCCATGGAATCTAGAAGCCATTAAATTATCCTCTCAAGCGATCGCTTGAGAGGCAAAATATGATTGGAGCGGTTGCACCCACAACCAACCCAGGAAACTACCAACAAAATATGGTGGAAAATCCCACCATATAAATGAATTTAGGTGGGACTCTTTTGGTAGTACGGAGTATGATATGAGAATAATAAATGACAAGTCGACCAGACTAGTATTGACAGCCTAAAATGTACTTGATGGAATTGGCTTGTAAAAAGTGAAAAAACAGGAACAGTTCCACGCCCTATCCAAGGATATACATAAAATCAAGGTATGTTTTGGTCACAAGCACGAAAACGATTTGAAGAAAGAGTTAGTTGGTTAGAGTAAGACAGCATTTGTGGGTTAGAACACTCCCACATAGAGAGTAAGTTACTTGAGAATGGATACGAACTATTGAGACGGTTGTTACAAACAAAGATATTTTGATAAACGCAGTCAAGATGAAATACAGGGAGAGTATGCAGGCACAGACTCAGTAAACAGAACACACAAGAAAAAATTGTCGCGGAAATTGACCACATTATTTGGCACAGTAATCGCCAATAGAATCGGTTATGGAGGAAGAAAGATAAATACCCTATTTCCTTTGGATGGGGAGTTTAATCTACCAGCACAGCAATATTCTCATGGACTAAGACAGGGATATTATCCATGTGATTGAGTATTTGTGGAAAGCTGCATTTGTGTTTTATTATCAGACTTCAACACAGGCAGAAGCTAGGCAGAGCAAACGTTTACAGCTTATCCTTGAAGGTAAATCAAGTTCAGTTGCCCCAGGTATCCCCCGGAGTGCGACTTTACCCAAACTCACCCCCCAAGAACGTAAACCCGTGAATCTATCCCACTAATAACAGAAGGTGATAATATGCCTGTTGAGTAAGAGGGGTTATATCATCTGATGGCTGGACGTTTTGAAGGACTGAGTAATTTGGAGTGGTCTTTGTTTGAGGATATTTTTCCGAGTTTGAGGATATTTTTCCGAAACCGCCAGACAAACGCGAACGAAGAATGCCACATTCTTCATTTCCTTATGTACTCAATAGCTTATACCAATTTTTTATGAAGTAGCATAGACCTAGTAGGTATATATAAGCTTTTTACCCCATTAATTCTGTGCAGTTTCACATAAGAATGGTATTACTGTATATATTGATTACAGGGTGTCGTTGGTGTGAGGTTCCAAAAGGAGAAATATGGGCATAAAAGAGCTCTGCACATCGATGGCTCAAACGTTGGCAGTTGGACGTGACCTTAGAGGCTTTACAATCAGGAATATTGGGGATTGGACAAGATAAAGGGTTAATAAACTGAAGTTATGGCGGGGTGGACGGGTCTTTTTCCCCCTGGAAAGGGCGGTGGTGATGGTGTTGCTTACGGTGGAAAAGTAAAGGGTATTTTAATACACACTCTTACTGAAGGCTGAGGAATGCCTTTATCCAATAGCACCAGACCTGCCAATGGTAGTGAAAGAGATCAGGTGATACCACTTCTAGACAGTGTAAAGGTTAAGACCAACAAACGGGGTAGACCCCATAAACCCCTGAAAGTGCTTGCTGCTGACAAAGGCTACGATTCTAAGGATAAGGGCACTGCTTTACCTAGACATGGTATTAGGCCGCAATGGGCCAAGCGGGTTTGGAAGAGAAACAAGAACAAGGCCAGACCCATTAAAATTTCCGTCCCAGGTTTTCAACAAGAACCTTGTTTCCCATGGTTAAAAAAAATATCGTCGTCTTGTTTGTTGTGAGATGGGAAAGAATTTCAGCTCGTTTTGATGTTTTTTTGTCTCTTGCAACAATCCATATTTGGATTAACAAAACGATATTAGTGGGATAGATTAGTGGATACCTGTGCTAGATATTTACTTAACAATGCCAAATACCTCAAATATGACGATTACTTAAAAGCTGGATTCCCCATGGCCACGGGGGTGATTGAGGGTGCTGATTAAAGATAGGATGGATATCACTGGGGCTAGATGTACCATGAGTGGTGCTGAGGCTGTTTTACCCCTGGGTTATTTATACATCAGTGGCGATTGGGATGAGTATTGGCAGTTTCATCTACAACAAGAACATAAACCCAATCACCTGGCTTTGTACTCTAGTGGTATTCCTTTGCTCAAGCAAGTTCTCAAAGCTCGTTGTTCTACGATCCCTCCACCTCTTCCAATACCTATCTAAGTTCCACTCCCCGTCTTACTAAAACAGTCGCACCCTAATGATTTAGATGATCAACCTCAACGATTTCGCCAGTCTCTGAATTGTTTGTCCTGTACTTAGGTTTCCAGAGGCTCTGCTTTAAGGTGGACTTTGTGCTTTTTTTGAGGATATGTGAACTACTGCTTAACTTGTTCCTTGACTCTGGCAAAGAATACAGGGGCTACACCTCCAAATCCAGGCAGAGACTCACACCACACATACCAAGGCGGAACCTTGCCACTAGAAAGAACACTTCTTAGGTGCAAGCATGATGCTTTCAATAACTGTTTTACTGGGAAATCCATCACTTATTTTCGTGAGGGAAAAATTATGAGGCAACACTACAAAAAATACAGGTCGGATTTCCACACCCGAAAGTACGGCTAGCCCCAATCTTGAAATGAGGGAGTTTTCTCGTATACGTAGCACAATTGTAAGAGAGAAACTTAATCTCACCACACCTATATATTACTCTCCCACAAGAAAAACACCTAATATTCGGTGAACTACCGATGATTTTTGTCAAAGGTAAAAGGTAAAATCAAGTATTAACAAAATTTAATTTTTGCCTTCTGCCTATTTGCAGTTGTCTATACAGAAAGAATCTGGTGGGCGATCACCCCAGTCAGTTAATCTTTCCCCAAGGCACTGCCCTCCGCTTTGTATATTCTTTGACTTTTAACTTTCCTATTGCTATATGGCCCGCGACTATTATGAAACTCTGGGTGTCTCTCGTGACGCCGACAAAGAAGAACTCAAACGTGCTTACCGCCGATTGGCAAGGAAGTATCACCCGGATGTGAATAAAGAACCGGGTGCTGATGAGCAATTTAAGGAAATTAACCGCGCCTATGAAGTGCTCTCCGAGCCGGAAACTCGCGCTCGCTATGACAGGTTTGGAGAAGCGGGAGTCTCTGGTGCTGCAGGTGCTGGGTTCCAAGATATGGGAGATATGGGCGGTTTCGCTGATATCTTTGAGAGTATTTTTAGTGGCTTTTCTGGTAGTGGTGGTATGGGGGGTCCAAGCCAAAGAAGGCGCAGCGGACCTGTACGAGGAGATGATCTACGCCTAGACCTAAAGCTAGATTTTCAGGAAGCAGTTTTTGGTGGGGAGAAGGAAATTCGAATTTCCCACTTAGAAAGCTGTGAGGTTTGTAATGGAACAGGAGCGAAGCCAGGAACCCGTCCCCAAAATTGTTCTACCTGCAGTGGCTCGGGTCAGGTGAGAAGGGTAACTAGAACGCCTTTTGGTAGTTTTACTCAAGTTTCTACCTGTCCCACCTGTAATGGTACAGGTATGGTAATTGAGGATAAGTGTGATGCTTGTGGTGGAAATGGCGCTAATCAAGTTACTAAGAAACTAAAGGTCACCATTCCTCCTGGGGTTGATAATGGCACTCGTCTACGGATATCAGGAGAAGGTGATGCGGGACAACGTAATGGTCCTGCGGGTGATTTGTATGTATATTTATTTGTAAATGAGGATCGTGAGTTTCAAAGGGATGGTATAAATATCATCTCTGAGATTACTCTTAGTTATCTGCAAGCAATTTTAGGTTGCCGTTTAGAGGTAAATACAGTGGATGGCCCGGTAGAAATGATTATTCCTCCAGGTACTCAGCCAAATACGGTGATGGAGTTGGAAAATCATGGCGTTCCCCGTTTGGGTAATCCAGTGAGTCGGGGAGACCATATGATTACGGTTTTAATTGATATTCCCACCAAGATTGCACCAGAAGAGCGGGAATTATTAGAAAAACTCGCTAGTATAAAAGGTGAGCGTACTGGTAAAGGTGGTATAGAAGGTTTTTTGGGTAATTTATTTCACCAACGATGAGTGTATCTTCCATTTCAAATCCTGATGCTCAATTGGACTTACGGGGTACTCCCTGTCCAATTAATTTTGTGCGGACAAAAATCCAGTTAGAACAGATGACACCAGGTAGCTTATTAGAAGTATGGTTAGATCCAGGAGAACCAATTGAGCACGTTCCTGAGAGCTTGACAGTGGCAGGCTATGAGGTAGAAAAAATTATAGACTGCGCTGACTACTTTTCCATGTTAGTGAGATGTTCTGTGACTTCTGCATGACAGAAAAATTTTTAGCTACTGAGGGACAGTTAAGGGGTACGGTGCTAGCCGTACAAGCGAATTATTATCAAGTACAACTAGATTTGGAGAATCGGGATAAGCTAAATTCTGTTTCTTCTATTATTCTTTGTACCCGCAGGACGCGATTAAAAAAGGTGGGACAACAGGTAATGGTTGGCGATCGCGTTATGATTGAGGAAGTAGATCTAACCGAGGGACAGGGGGCTATCGCTGAGGTATTACCTCGTTCTAGTGAGTTAGATCGTCCTGCGATAGCTAATGCTAACCAAATTCTTTTATTATTTGCTGTCGCGGAACCGCCTTTAGAACCTTACCAGTTGAGTCGATTTTTGGTGAAGGCTGAGTCTACTGGTTTAAATGTAATTTTATGCTTGAATAAGAGTGATCTCATTTCTCCGACTGAGCAGAAAGAGGTAGAGAAGGATTTATCTGAGTGGGGTTATCAAGCTTTATTTATCAGTGTTTATCAGCAACAAAATATTGAAATATTAACTCAACATCTGCAAAATCAAGTGACTGTTATTGCTGGCGCTTCTGGAGTAGGTAAATCCAGTTTAATTAATTTATTGATTCCTAATGTACACTTGCGGGTAAGAGAGGTTTCTGGTAAGTTAGCCCGCGGTCGTCATACTACTCGCCATGTTGAGTTATTTGAGTTACCCCACAGTGGTTTACTGGCAGATACCCCTGGCTTTAATCAGCCAGATTTAGATTGTAGCCCCAATGAATTAGCTCACTTTTTTCCAGAGATTCGACACAGATTAGCAAATGCTAGTTGTCGTTTTAGTAATTGTTTACACCGAGATGAACCTGACTGTGTGGTTCGGGGGGATTGGGGAAGGTATGAGCATTATTTGGATTTTTTGGAATTAGCGTTCGCTCGTAAAATCCATTTGCAACAACAAAGCGATCCAGAATCGAAAGTAAAGCTGAAAACTAAGGGTAAGGGTAAAAAGCAGTATGAACCGAAACTAGAAAGTAAAAAGTATCGCCGTATTTCCCGAAAAACTCAATTACAGGAGTTACAGCAAATTTATCAAGATACGGATGATTTGGATGAAATAGATTAAACTTACTTAATTTAATCTTCCGAATGCTATGCTGACCCTTGGGAACCCTTAAGCTGAAATTCCCCCGGAGCATATGTACTAAACAGACCTTTAAGCTTTTACCTTCCAAAGCTTGAGAGTTTTTACAGAAAAGACCTGTACCCAGGTTATCAAAGATTGACTTAATATTTTGAGGCGATAAGTCTGACATAATTGTAGTCATGTATCTATAACGTATTCCTAACAGAAACTCTCCCCCAGCCGTTCTGCTTCGCTAGTCATACCGTGAGGACGGAAAAGTTTGTAAACGTACGCTTGCCAATGTTTCAAAACTGCCTTCGGAAACCGTAGATCATTTAAAAATTCTGCTTAAAGGAGGTAAAGCAGTAGAAGATTTAGAAGAAATATTTACAATCATTCGTAGCCGTCCTCATGGTCATGTGACGGCTACACTATCAAGCTTAATGAAATTAGGATTACATACCTTAATTGATAGTTCAAACAGCAAAATAAGAAGAATAATTGAGGCTATGATAGTGGCGCGTATTGTCAAACCAGCTTCTAAACTAGCAACAGCAAGAAGGCTAGATGGAGAAACTTTTTTCTCCAGTTTAGGGGAAGTTTTAGGATTAGAAGGAGCAGATGAGGATGAATTATATTTGGCGATGTATTTTTTATTATAACGACAAGGATAAATTGAAAAGAATCTTGCCAAACTTCATCTGAAGGAAGGATGTTTGGTTCTATATGACGTTAGTTCTACATATTTAGAAGAAAAAGCTTGTCCGTTAGCAAAATATGGTTATAACCGTGAGAAAAAACGTGGTAAATTACAAATAGTATTTGGGCGATTATGTAATGAGAAGGCTTGTCCAATAGCAGTAGAAGTCTTTGAGGTAAAAAATACATCCGATCCAAAGACATTTACTAATCAAATAGATAAGATTAGCTCGAGATTTGGTATTAAGATATTAGTCTGGGTCGGAACCCGTCGAATGATTACTCAAGCAAGGATTCGAGAAGAGTTAAAAGATAAAGAATGTTTAGACTGGATTAGCGCTTTAAGAGCGAGCGTCTCAAATCAAGAAATTAGTATAACAATCAGCGATTCAATTATCTCTTTTTGATGAACGAAATTGAGCATCAATTACAAGCGAAGATTATCCAGGGAAAAGATTAATAGCTTGTCTAAATTCTTTATTCGCAGGATAAAGAAAGAAAAATAGAGAATAATTATAACAAGCAAAAGAAAATAAATTAGATAAAATTGTTGCAGCAAATTCGATAAAAGCTCTTCCACTAAAAGCCGAGGATAATATTGGTGTAAGAGTTCTCTTCTATCTCAGAGAAATCAATCAAAAATTGATACAGAAGCAGTATTGGATGGTTTATATATTATAATTAGTACATCTTTGGATGAAGAAACTTTATCTGCTACGGATACGGTAAAAGCCGATAAAAATCTCTCACAAGTAGAACAAGCTTTCCGTAGTTATAAAACTGTTAATTTAAAATTTCGTCCAATTTACCACTATACAGCCGAACGTGTAAAAGCCCATATATTTCTATGTATTTTGTCTTATTATTATGTAGAATGGCATATGGGATAACTTTTAGCTCCAATACTTTTTGATGAAGATGATTTGGAAGCAGCAGCAGCGAGAAAAGAGTCTGTTGTATCTCCTGCCAAAAAGAGCGAAAAAGCTAAAAATCAAGCGAACAAAAAGCGTACCTCAGAGAATTTGCCCGTTCATAGCTTCCAAACTTTATTGGATGATTTAGCTACAATTGTAAAAAATACAATTTCTACAACAATTGGTAGTAAATCCTTCGTTTTTTAGAAGATTACTCAGCCTACAGCTATACAACAAAGAGCAATAGATTTACTCTGAATTAGCATGATTTTTACCCAGTAAGCTTGGACTTTAAATATCTGTAAGTCTCACTTTGCATAGATTTCGTTTTTAGTCAAAGGGTAACTTCAGTTTAATGGGTCTGGCCTTGTTTTTCTTTGTCTTCCAAACCCGCTTGGGCCATTGCGGCCGAATAGCACGTCTACATAAAGCAGCGCGCTTATCCTTATAATCCTAGGCTTTGACAGCAGCAAGCACTTTCAGGGGTTTACGGGGTCTACCGCGTTTGTTGGTCTTAACCTTTACACTGTCTAGAAGTGGTATCACCTGATCTCTTTCACTACCATTGGCAGGTGTAGTGCGATTGGATAAAGGCATTCCTGAGCCTTCAGTAAGAGTGTGTATTAAAATACCCTTTCCTTTCCCACCGTAAGCAAGACCATCACCACCGCCCTTTCCAGGGGGAAAAAGACCCGTCCAACGCGCCATAACTCCAGTTGATTAACCCTTTCTCTTGTCCAATCCCCAATATTAGTGCTTGTAAAGCCTCTAACCTCCCGTCCAACTGCCAACGTTTGAGCCATCTATGTGCAGAGCTTTTTGATGCCCATATTTTTCCTTTTCGAATGTCACACCAACGACACCCTGTTATCAATATATACAGTAATGTATTGAGTACATAAGGAAATGAAGAATGTGGCATTCCTGGTTCGCGTTTCTCTGGCGGTTTCGGAAAAATATCCTCAAACAAAGACCACTCCAAATTACTCATTCCTTCAAAACGTCCAGCCATCAGATGATATAACCCCTCTGACTCAACAGCCATATTATCACCTTCTGCTATTAGTGGGATATATTCAATCATCTGAAGTGTTTTGTGGCAGCTTCTAGGCAATTGATGGTTTGGGAAGGCAAAAGTTAATAATTCTTATAAGCGATGTACTTAGACGTCTCTTTGGATAAGATGTAGGACTTCAGCTACCGGTGTTGCTGAATCAGGGGATCATTTCACTAAAATTTCAATGATTTCTCAATGGTTTCAAATCCTAATTCATCCCGCACTTATGCAACGCCCGGCTACCCTTCTTTAATAGGACCCCGACTTTTCGAAAAAGTCGGGGTTCTATTTGTAAATCTGTCTATGAAACTATATTCCTCTAAATTAACTCAAAGAATCTAAATCTAAGGACTTCATGCCTTGACTTTCCATATAGGTCAGCATACTACCTAACTGCGACCATACTAACCAGCAAGTTCCCAAGGTGATTGGTAAACCAATACCATATGCCAAGACGGGAGGAAAACCAAATACCCCTAAACCAGAACACAAAAACGTCCCTAAACCCACGGTGACTCCCACAAATGGTAGGGTCGATTGCTTTGTTGATAGGCGAGAATCTGATTTTTCTCCACCAGCAGCTTGCCATTGCTTGACAATTAATTTTAAGGTGGCATTTAATGCTAGCCCAGAGGTAAAAGCTGCAAATAAACCAAAAACTACCAATAAATAAGGTGCTTGGGGAGGATAATAGTACATAGTTGGGATTTTACTTTAAACGGGTAAAACTTGAACTTGTTTAAATATCTGAAATTCGAGAGTCAATAAGCTGTTTAACTTCTTCTGCTTATCACTATTAGCGGTAACAATGCAGTTAGAGATTGCTGCCGCTAATACTGCAAATTTAGCATAGTACTTAGAGTATAAACATTCAGTTATAAGAAATTTCCAAAATCTTTCAATCAAATTTAATTGTGGAGAATTGCAAGATAAATAACATAGTTGTATACGTACTTGTGTCCCATATTCTTTTACTAATTTACACTTCTGATATCTGGCATTATCTAGTACAATAACAATTGGTTTATTTAGCCCCAAATTAGCTCATTTAAATAACAACTGGCACAGACTTTCTGAATTAATATAAGTTTCATTTGTAATTGTAATTATTTCCTTAGTAACTGCATTAACTGCTCCTAAAACATTAAATTGTTTTCCACCGGAAGGTGAACAAATAAATGTTATTGTAACATATCATAAAAGTCCTAAGTATGCTCGATGTACAAAGTGGGCTGCATCAACAAAAAAAACTACTTACTTTCCGCTAATAGCTTATTCCAGTAATGGTTATAGCTGTTATTGTCTATATTTTTCTACCTCTTCAATCTTTTCTGGGTCTACTGACTTTCCCGGCACATACCCCACTTTTAAGCAACGCAAACCTGTTCTGAGCAGAAATTCTCTTACCTGAGTTGGACTGCGCTTAATACCAGTTATTTTTTCAATGGCATCACTCGCTTCTGCAATACTTGTAGCTGCATGTTTCTCAAAATATTCTTTCAAAATATCACTATACTGATTTAATTCACTTGGCTGTCCCTTGTGGTGTATTTTTTTTAGTTCTTCTACTCCTCCTGATTGATATTGTCTAATGTAAACTATTAATGTTGTTTTTGATATTTTACACAAACTACAAATATCTTTATGTTTTATCCCCTGACTTTTTAGATACAGAACTTCCATCTTTTTCTGTACTAATGGATGAGGATAATAATATCTTTCATAATGAAGTTTATCAATGTCTTCTTGCGTAAAATCTATTTTTAACATCAGACTTTACCTGGTTTATCAAGTAATATTGTTTATTAATTTATAATACTTGTTATTACCGCTATACAAAAGTCGAGCTTTTAACCGTTATTAGTATAGTCAAATTGCTAATGGCTGATATGTAAATTATGATCAACCATTAACACCATATTACTTATTTTGTGCTGTGGGGAAAAAAGATGTGGCTTTGGGTAGCATGGCAGCTGCCCCTTCTCTAGAAAATTCTGTGAGCATACTGAATGCTACATCTAATATTCTATTGGGTTGCAAGTCATCTTTCACTAGTTCCCACAGTCTTTGCACTTGTTCCGTATGCAGTCTGTCGTCTTCGGTGAGTGCCAAGACTAATTGTCGCCGCAGAAATTGCCCTTCTTTTGAGAGTAAGTACTCTATACCTAATCTAGCGGTGGGTAGTACATCAAAACTACTATCAGTGCGAGCGATCGCAATTAGGTTTTCTAGTCTCTCCCACTGGAATTTACCATCTTTGAAGAGGATATTGAGTAATCTTCGCCGTAATTGGCGAGATTCCCCAGTTAATAATCTACGAGCAACATAGGGATATGCCACCTCGACAATTTTAAAATTCCTGTTGAGGCTGAGGGCAATTCCTTCTTGGGTTACCAGGGAACGAATAATTAAAGCAAATTTGGCAGGAACTCGGAAGGGATAGTCATACATTAATTCCGAGAATTGATCGGTAATGATTTTAAAGTTAAAATCGCCGACGTTTTGACTGATGGCATTACCCAGCAATATTTCTAATGCTGGTACTATGGGACGAATATCTGTATTGGGTGCAAGAAAACCTAACTTTACATAATCTTCGGCTAGGTCATTGTAATCTTGGTTAACTAGGTCTACTACCGCATCTACCAAGGTTTCCTTGGTATTTTCATTTAACTGATCCATCATCCCAAAGTCGATGTAACCCATTTTGCCATCGGGCATAGCAAATAAGTTTCCTGGGTGAGGATCTGCATGGAAGAAGCCATGCTCCAATAGCTGTTGTAACCCGGAAGTAACCCCAATTTTGATTATTTCTTCTGGATCTAAACCTGCGGCGCGAATATTCTCGGTGTCGTTGAGTTTAAATCCGTTCAACCATTCTAAGGTAAGAACGTTATTAGAAGTGTAACGCCAGTAGATTGCTGGTACTTTTACCTGTGGATCGTTACGGAAGTTGGTAGCAAACTTCTCAGCGTTGCGTCCCTCATTAAGATAGTCAATTTCCTCAAACAGCTTAGTGCCAAATTCGTCCACAATCATGGTGAGATCATGCCCTAAATTTAGTGGTAGCCAGGGACTTAACCAACTCGCCGCCCACCGCATTAAATACAAATCTAGGCTCAGTGTGGGTCGTAAGTTAGGGCGTTGTACTTTGACTGCGACCTCTTCTCCACTGTGTAAGCGACCACGATATACTTGACCTAAACTAGCTGCTGCTACTGCCTTGGGGGATAACTCACTAAAGATCTCTTCGATGGAGCGATCAAGTTGTGTTTCTATAATTCTATAGGCAATCGCATTGTCAAAAGGTGGTAATTGGTCTTGTAATTTTACCAACTCTTCTAGGAAATCCTTACGAATCAAATCTGGTCTAGTTGATAGGGCTTGACCAACTTTGATGAAAGTAGGACCCAGACGGGTCAACAATTGCCGCAATTGGGTCGCTCTTTTCCCTTGATGTCCGGGTTTATTAAACCATTCATCCCATTTAAGACTGAGGACAAATTTACCTAAACCCCCAATAACTCTCAAGGCTCTCGCCCAAGCGGACCAGGGACGATGGCGATAATAGCTAGCGATCGCTTGGGGATCGTAGCGTAGTTTTTCTCTGCTGTGTGTAAGGGTTTGCGGACTCACTCCCTTATTTACCTCTTCAATTTGAACTCAAATTTTGCTTGCCTGAGACAATATTTTTGTTAATCCACAAAAATGTAACCCCACTTTTTGGCTAGTTTTTTTTTATTAATAAAAATTAATTGAAATTCATCAACTCATTTATTTTATCTTAATACGCAAAAAGTATATATACTTAATATTATTTTTTTGTAGTCTATTGAAAGTATATATTTGTATTCCGTAATCCCTAGCTATCGCTTGTAACATTTTTACTAGACAACAACCATAAAAAGTTATAAACATCAGGATGCATATGAACTTTTATGAGATGTTTTTATGCTTTACCCTGAGGAAAATTCAATGGCAACCATAATAAGTTTGGGAAATAATCTCCTTGCGTAAAAAAGCGAATTTAGATGTATTATCCAAAATTCAATATAGCCACTCAACACTTAGTATAGTATTCGTGGATAGGAATTACTGCGCGTTTGCTTGCTTGAGATAATATTACTTTTGTGTAACAAAGTACAATGTTTTGTTATTAATTTAAAAATTTCTTAACAAATGGAGAGAAAATAAAGTGATCTTATAAATAAAAAATAAAGATTATCTTCTTTTACTCTTAAAAATATAAGGCGTTGTTGAATCAGGGTATGAATTAGGGTTTGAAGCCATTGAAAAATCATTGAAAATTTAGTGAAATCATCCCCTGATTCAACAACGCCAAATATCAAATTCCTATAGTTGTACTTGCTATGCAAATTTCATAGCATAGACAGAAAAAATAGCCTTTGTAGCTTTGCATAAATCAGAAACTTCATAGCTAAGCAATACATATTAAATACACTTAAATCTGATCTACTTTGATACTTTTCTTTTTATAAAATTAATTTGGTATTGCTAACCCATACAATCAGGGTAAGCGCATCTAATTTTGTAGTGAAAATTACAGATTTTTGTACATAATTGTGGATTATGTCTTGATTGTCAAGTGCGAACGCCAACGCCCTTTGGGGGGTACTGGAGGGACATCGCCAAAAAAAGTTGACGCTACTGGGGAAGGCTTCGCTAGATTGGGTCGTGCCAGGTACGGGCATCAAGACCTTGAGTAAACGCAAGAAACACTCATAGCTCCAGATGGCACTCTGCGACGCCACCGAATCTTCCCCAGTTGCTGGAACACCCCTGGGGCAGAAAAATGGAGATTTAAAGAAGTTAAGTAGTATGCTGGGGAACTAAAGGATGAATCTATCCCACTAATATAATTTTGTGAATCCAAATATGGATTGTTGCAAGAGACAAAAAAGCATCAAAACAAGCTGAAATTCTTTCCCATCTGACAACAAGACGACGATATTTTTTTTGAAACCATGGGAAACAACGTTCTTGTTGAAAACCTGGGACGGAAATTTTAATGGGTCTGGCCTTGTTCTTGTTTGTCTTCCAAAGCTGCTTGGGCCATTGCGGCCTAATACCACGTCTACGTAAAGCAGCGCGCTTATCCTTAGAATCGTAGGCTTTGTCAGCAGCAAGCACTTTCAGGGGTTTAGGGGGTCTACCGCGTTTGTTGGTCTTAACCTTTACACTGTCTAGAAGTGGTATCACCTAATCTCTTTCACTACCATTGGCAGGTGTGGTGCTATTGGATAAAGGCATTCCTGAGCCTTCAGTAAGAGTGTGTATTAAAATAGCCTTTACTTTTCCACCGTAAGCAACACCATCACCACGGCCCTTTCCAGGGGAAAAAA
>CBZS010000521.1 GCA_000613065.1 Richelia intracellularis
GTTCGTGATTTAAATTTTTGATTAATGATGTTTACTGTTCCTACATCATAGAGGCTATCAACTATCAGTTTCACCGTTGTCTCTTCTCGATGGATGAGGTTTTCCAACAAATAGAACATCATGCATTAATTCTTCTTGCTTTTCTTGCTGCACCACAGGAGTAACAGACTCTTGGGGGGGCTTTTTTAGGTTCTCCATATATTTTTAGGGCTATTTGTTAGTTCAGGTAGTATCACTTATAATTGGGAAATTGACAATAATCCCTATATGCTTAGATTAATAAGGTATATAAACAGGGTAAGCGCATCTAATTTTGTAGTGAAAATTACAGATTGTTGTACATAATTGTGAGGTATGTCTTGATTCTCAAGTGCGAACCCCAACGACGGGCACTTCGTGCCTAAGCGCAGGCTGGGCCAACGCCCTTTGGGGGGTACTGGAGGGGTATCGCCAACAAAAGTTGACGCAACTGGGGAACGCTTCCCTAGATTCCGTGGTGCCAGGTAGGGGCATCAAGACCTTGAGTAAGCCCAATAAACACTCATACCCCCACCTGGCACTCTCCTACGCCACCCAATCTTCCCCAGTTGCTGGAACACTCGTGGGGCAAAAAAATGGAGATTTAAGTATTAAAGAAGTTAAGTCCTATGCTAAGGACGCAAAGGGTCTATCTTAACTGAACGGCTTAGTCTAATGGTATCTCTGACAAGAAGGCTTGCGCCTACGGGTTTCAAATCTTCAAAACCAAAGATTAAAAGCTCAAAAAATTTGAGTATAGCCAATGCCACTGCATTGACAGAACAAATGTCATTAGTTTTTAGTGAGATAGAAGACCCACCTGTAGAAAGAACCCGTGTCCATTTATTAACAGATATTTTAATCATTGGAATACTATCAGTAATTGCAGGTGGTAAGGGATGGGAGGACATGGAAAATTATGGATTGAACAAATACGACTGGTTGGAGCAGTTTTTAGCTTTACCAGAGGACATCCCAAGTGCAGATACCTTTCGACGGGTGTTTGAACCCATTAACCCAAAAATATTTGAGCGATGCTTTCGACGTTGGGTAGAATCAATAGTTGAAGCCCCAGGAACACAGGTAATTCCCATTGATGGTAAGACCCTCAAAGGTTCCTATGATAGAGAACAGGGTAAATCAGCGTTACATCTAGTTAGTGCATAGTCGATTGATTTATCGTCTTGTTTTAGGACAAGTAAAACAGACGATAAATCAATGGAATGAAATTACAGCAAT
>CBZS010000522.1 GCA_000613065.1 Richelia intracellularis
ATTAGGATATACACCCATAGAAGCGGTGGCTACCAGTAGTTTAGCGTTCATCGTGATTACAGCAACTTCCGGTACTATCCAAAATTGGCGCATGGGGTTTACTAGTATTCGTCGGATAGTTTTACTGGGCATACCAGCTTTATTTACAGCCCAAACCGGGGTTTACTTGGCAAATATATCTTCAGCGAAGGTATTACAAATAACTTGGGTGCGACTCTTTTAGTAAGACGGGGAGTGGAACTTAGACAGGTATTGAAAGAGGTCGACGGGTAGTAGAACAACGAGCTTTGCTTTGAGAACTTGCTTGAGCAAAGGAATACCACTAGAGTACAAAGGCAGGTGATTGGGTTTATGTTCTTGTTGTAGATCAAACTGCCAATATTCATCCCAATCGCCACTGATGTATAAAGAACCCAGGGGTAAAACAGCCTCAGCACCCCTCATGGTCCATCTAGCTCCAGTGATTCCATCCTGTCTTTAATCAGGTGGCGACAAGCAGGCTCAATCACCCTGTGGCCATGGGGAATCCAGCTTTTAAGTAATCGTCATATTTGAGGTATTTGGCATTGTTAAGTAAATATTTACCACAGGTATCCACGGTTTTACGTTCTTGGGGGGTGAGTTTGGGTAAAGTCGCACTCCGGCGTATACCTGGGCCA
This sequence comes from Richelia intracellularis, assembly GCA_000613065.1. Lineage (GTDB taxonomy): Bacteria > Cyanobacteriota > Cyanobacteriia > Cyanobacteriales > Nostocaceae > Richelia > Richelia intracellularis_B. Next base: position 660 of record CBZS010000522.1, read on the forward strand.
ACTGAACTTGATTTACCTTCAAGGATAAGCTGTAAACGTTTGCTCTCCCTAGCTTTTGCCTCTGTTGAAGTCTGAGAACAAAAGACAAATGCAGCTTTCCACAAATACTCAATCACATGGATAATATCCCTGTCTTAGTCCATGAGAATATTGCTGTGCTGGTAGATTAAACTCCCCATCCAAAGGAAATAGCGTATTTATCTTTCTTCCTCCATAATGGATTCTATTGGCGATTACTGTGCCAAATAATGTGGTCAATTTCCGCGACAATTTTTTCTTGTGTGTTCTGTTTACTGAGTCTGTGGC
>CBZS010000523.1 GCA_000613065.1 Richelia intracellularis
CACCCGAACTAGTTAGTACTGTTGGGTACGTTCCTCTAACTGATGAATCTTATAAACTTCATTAAATTCAGTTGAATCAAGGTAAAGTTGGTACAGTTTTTGATGGTAAATCAGAGCTGAACCTGACTCTTGAAGAGCTGTTAAAGAAAGAGAGAAAGTTTTAAACTTCATCTGATTTCTCACCTAGCAAGTTGCTATGGTAAAAGCGATCGCATTTTCTGGTAAATTAGAGATCCTACAATTGCGTTGGCAATGTATTATGTCATAATTGCTCCACCCATTAATCGCTCATAACGATACTTCAATTCTTCTTTCATCAAATGCCAACGTTCCAAAGTTGAATCCATTTCAATCACTTTCTCTGCTGCTTGCCGTGCCAACATCAAAATATCCTCGTCTTCTACCAAACTAGCTAAGGTCAAATCAGGCACACCAGATTGTCGAGTCCCCAGTACTTGCCCTGGTCCCCGAAAACGCATATCCATCTCGGATATAAAAAAACCGTCTTGGGATTGTTCTAACACTTTCAGCCGTTCTTGAGCATCGAGACTCTTAGAACTACTCATCAATAAACAATAAGACTGGGCTGCACCCCTTCCTACCCTACCCCGCAATTGGTGGAGTTGAGATAAACCAAATCTTTCTGCGTGTTCTATCAACATTACTGTGGCGTTCGGTACATCTACGCCCACCTCTACCACGGTAGTTGATACCAAAATTTGGGTCTGATTATCCCGGAATTTCCTGATAGCTTCGTCTTTTTCTACTGGAGTCATGCGCCCATGCAACAACCCTACCTGGAACTCAGGAAATATACTCTCTTGTAACTTTTGATGCTCATCTACTGCTGATCGCAAGTCTAATTTTTCCGATTCTTCTACTAGGGGCAAAACTATATATATCTGTCTCCCCTGAACTATTTCCCGGCGCATCAAATCATAGGCATGGGTGCGTTGTTGTCCCGATAAGAGGGTGGTTTGAATTGCCTGTCTTCCCGGTGGTAACTCGTCGATTTGACTCACATCCAAATCCCCGTGAATTGTTAATGCTAGGGTACGGGGAATGGGGGTAGCAGTCATTGTTAATACATGGGGCTGTTCGCCTTTCTGCTGTAATTTTGCTCGTTGTTCTACCCCAAACCGATGCTGTTCGTCAATTACTACTAAACCCAATTGTCTGAATTTCACGGGATCTTGAATTAAGGCATGGGTTCCCACAAGTAAGGGTAGCTCCCCGCTTTCCAACTGGGAATGTATATGTCTTCTTTTCCCTGCTTTTGTGGAACCTGTCAATAATTCTACTGGTAGATGCAGTAAATTAAACCAACTCACTAGCTTGCGGTAATGTTGCTCTGCTAATACTTCCGTGGGAGCCATCAATGCAGCCTGATAACCTGATTGGAGAGCTGCTAAAATGGCAACCACCGCTACCACTGTTTTCCCTGAACCCACATCCCCCTGTACCAAGCGATTCATTGGTGTACGCTGCTGTAAGTCGTTGAGAATGTCGTTCACAACCCGTTGCTGGGCGTTGGTTAACTGAAACGGTAAAATTTTGTGAAATGCTTCTATAAGTTGACCTCTGGGAGCAAGGATAGCAGTAGTTTGAACTTGCTTTGCTTGTTGCTGTCGTTGCAGTAAGCCTATTTGCAAGTAAAAGAACTCGTCAAATACCAATCGCCTTCTCGCCCATTGTAAGGAATCACTGTCCGGGGGAAAATGAATATTAGCGATCGCGTCTTTCAATTCCATTAACTCATACTTCTGTCTTAACCCACTGGGAAGGGGATCTCGCAGATGAGCTGTGGCTGGTAAAGCTGCGATGACTGCCTGTCGTACTGCATTCGCTACAATTCCCTCTGTAAGGGCATAAATTGGTACTACCCGTCCAATGGTGAGGGAATCAATAGTATCACCAGGATGTGCCAACACTTCTAATTCAGGATCGTCCAGAGTCAACCCATATTTACTTTCCTTCACCAATCCGCAAGCCGCAACCATACTACCAACTGGATAACGACGCTTTAAACTTTCTTGCCAGCCCCGACTAGTAAAACGCGCTCCTGCAAAAAAGCGACTAATTTTCAACTGTCCGGTATTATCTCGCACCCACATCTCAAAAATCATTAACTTTTTATTGCGGGGACTAACATAACAATTACAACGCTTTACTCTTGCCACAAGTGTTACCGTCTCCGCAGGTTTTAAGTCGCGGATATTTGCTTGACGAGCATAATCAATATGATCGCGGGGATAATAAAATAGTAAGTCTCGTACTGTGTATAAACCCAGACGTGCCAAATTATCTGCCTTTCTTGCCCCAATTTCTGGCAAATCCTTCAGCTTTTGCTCTAATCTAGGAGCTAGCCGTCTACTGACTTCTGATACTAGAGGTGTCGTGGGATTAATGATTCTAGATTTTTGTTTGTAACTCGTAGATGGGGAATTGGATGCAGAATTTTCACCCTTACTTCCTGCCTCTTTCCTCGCACGTTCCCTTGCGCCTTGAGGCGGCGCGGGTTCCCTCGTCTGCCCCCTGCCTTCAGCGGATTGTAATTGATGAATATACTGACGGGTTCTGGCAATTAAATGTTGTCTATCTTGCTGTTCTAAATGAGGGTAATTGGCAAATTGACCTGCTAACTCTTGCCAACGCAGTCGTTCTTCCCTAGGCAAAGTCTGGGGAAATTTACCGAAAGTTAAGGTAAAAAATTCACTAAAGCGATACTGTCTACCCATTAAATCGGTAAAGCCCTTTTCCGCTTCTATTGCTAAAGCTTTTTGTAATCGTGACCAATCTGGCGCATCATCGTTCATCGGTCATGTAATTTTAAATTTTGGATTTTAGTTAAAATTTTCTTTCCTTGTTCTAGGATAACCCTTGTGGTTATCCCTACTTAATCTTCATACCAACTGGCACGCCATGCGGCTTCAGCTTCGGCGACAGAATGCTCTCGCTGCTTGTGCTGATATTGTCGTCCCAATTTGTTTAACCGACCAAGAACATAACGGATTTGCTTGCGCTGGGATGAAAGTTGAGGCTCAGAAAACTCAATTTCTCCTAACCGCAAACCCACTACCATAATTTGAGTTAAGCCGGGCTCCTCAGCTGACTGGTTATCATTTTCTACTCCAATTACTAAGTTTAATATGTTTGGCGGTCCTGGCATCATTTCCGCCGATGCTTCCGATGCGATCGCAGCAGCGTCTAAGATAGGTGTGGGTAATTTTTGTGGCAAAATATAAGCATCTCTTAATACAACATTTACCTCACTGGAAACGTGTTTCAAGTTCGCTAAAATCCTTGCCTCTGTTTGCTGTTGCCACTTCAGTAATTCTACTGGATTAGATGTATCAGGAGAATAGGTTTTCAAGGATAGAAAGTTCAAAGATAAGGCGGTATTAAATACAGGATTTGGATCTTGGGTATTTTCTAGTTGCTCATCATTATTATGATCCTGAGCTTCGTTTTCTTTGTTTTCTTCTTCTGTATCTTCTGAGGGTTCTACCTTTTCTTCCTGCTCGTTGCTGTTGTGGACTTCTAACTGCCGCAAATAATTCATCAAAATATCTTTCTGCTCTAACTCATCTAACTGCATTTGCTCGGCATTAGTTAGAGATATGAGCTTGTCTGCGGTTTGTTGAGCTGCTTGACGAATAGCTTGTTGTAATTTTTGGCGTTGACTGAGAGACAATTGCAGAAATTTATCAGGATATCCTTGAGTACATATATGATAACTAGCCAAAATTAACTGCTGTCGCATTATCTGCGCCAAGCTACTTAAATAAGCATCATAGGCAGCTTTTAACTCCTGAGCGATCGCTGCGATCGCCTCTTCTAAAGCCGCTATTTCTTTTTCTATATGCTCAATTGCCCTCGCCATAAGCTAATTACTGCCTATCTATATTCAATAATAATACAAATGTACGCTGTAACTTATAAAAATGCCTATTTCTATTGAACTAAAAACAGGTCAAGCAGATATAGCTGACCTGTTTTGTTAATAGGTATGAGCTGAGAATTGGGAGCTATATTGGGAAAATTCCAGAATTGCAAGGCAGAAAATTCCAAAATTTAGCATTGAGCTAGTACTTTGCCCGGCGTTGCTGAATCAGGGGATGATTTCACTAAATTTTCAACGATTTCTCAATGGTTTCAAACCCTAATTCATCCCGCACTTATGCAACGCCCTTTGCACCATTAATTTTGATGAGTATTAAGTTCTTAGCTCCCCAATTGCCTTAAGAAGTTGGCAGAGCTGTTACCTCTGTCGAAGTATAAACTACTTACTACCAGTTTGTGCTGCTACCTCATCAGCAAAGCTGACTTCTTCTTTTTCAATACCTTCGCCAAGGATAAAGCGGACGAAACGGCGGATTTGGATATTTTCCCCTAATTGGGCGACCCCTTGCTTAACGAATTCTTCAATTGTGATACTTTGGTCGCGGATATAAGGTTGATCCACCAAGGACAATTCTTTCAGGCGTTTGTCAATCCGTCCCTGAACAATTTTTTCTTTGACGTTATCTGGCTTATTAGATAAGTCATCTCGTCCCATTTCAATGTTCTTTTCCCTTTGGACGATCTCTTCTGGGATATCAGCGACTTTAACATATTCCACATTGGGACAAGCCGCAATTTGCATGGCAATATTCCGCACCAACTCTTGAAACTCAGCACGACGACCCACAAAGTCAGTCTCGCAGTTTACTTCTACTAGTACGCCAACTCTACCACCAGTGTGGATATAGCTACCAACTAGTCCTTCTGCTGCCACCCGATCAGCTTTTTTCCCAGCCTTGGCGATACCTTTTTTGCGTAGCCAGTCTTCGGCTTTGGCCATATCACCATCATTTTCCTTCAGTGCTTTTTTGCAATCCATCATGCCGGCACCGGTTTTTTTGCGTAGCTCTTGAACGAGTTTTGCAGATATTTCCGCCATTTTGCCTCAATTTATACTTGAATTAATTACGAAGTTACCTTAACTTTGAGTTTTTCTATCTTACTTGGGGCTGGTTAACAAAGAGTCGCACCCGTCTAAAGTTTGGAGAAAAATTTTCCGATTCACTTCAGGCTTCTATTCTTCCCCACCATTATCACCAGATTCATCAGTAGATTCACTACCTTCGTCATAGTCGAAGTCGTCCTCAGCACCTTCGTAATCTTCATAGTAATCGTCTTCGATCAATTGACCGTGGCGACCTTCATAAATGGCA
>CBZS010000524.1 GCA_000613065.1 Richelia intracellularis
CCAGCAATATCAGCAAAGAAACAAGCATCATGATGGCTTGTACCGCATCTGTCCAAATGGAGGCACGTATCCCCCCAGAAAAGCAGTAGATAACAACAATCGCAGCCCCTACAATTATGCCTAAATGATAGTTCCATCCAAACACAACATTGATGGCTTTGCTTCCTGCTACTAGTTGAGCAGCAGCATAGGAACCAAGAAAAGCAATAGTAATTACAGCAGAAGTAATCCCAACTAAACGGGAACCTTGGGTATTTTGGCTCAGGAAAGAAGATACGGTATCCGAAGCAGTTTCTTCTGATATTTGCCTTAACCGCTTAAAAACAAAATACCAGGCAAGATAGTCGCCAATGACCCAACCAATAGTCAGCCACAGAGAAGAAATTCCTATCTTGTAGGCAAAACCAACTTGACCTATAAATAGTAACCCACTTTGACCAGTTGCCATAGCTGAAAGTGCAGTCAGCCATGGATTTACATTGCGACTGGCAAGTAAATAATCGGTGGTAGTTGTTTGCTTGCGGGTTGATGAGTAGATACCTACTCCTGTAAACAACAGCAGGAAGAAAATAAAAGTGACTGCAATCGAGATTTGTTTAGTCATTCCTACTTATACGTCTTGTGTTAATTAAAAACTTATCTTCCCCATAAGGGTTTTGATACTTGTCCAAAATCATCTTTTTGGAATTATCAATCTATTTACAAGGGTTTCAGGAATAAAATTACACTATGCGTACTTGTATATGAGTATAGTTATAGACGGTTGTCTGCCACAAAACAGCACAAATAAACCAAACACTTACAACATTTCACAAGTGCTTTATTTGTTGGGTTTCGAACCCACTCTGAACTAAGCAGAATATTGATTTTACCTTGATTGGATGACTCAAGTTATTACTTGAAACATCCTAATCTCCTCCCAACTCAATTAACTTACCAATATTGAAGTCGATTCTCACCCAACCTTTCAGCTTTCGCAAATTCTCTAGTAAGAGTAGAGTTATCTGCCAGTGGGGTACAGTAAAAAATGGCAAGGGGTCATCCGCTTGAAAAATGGCATCTTTTCCCTTAAATACCTTGCGTATCCAAGCCTGCAAATCTGAGAATGAAGTCACCTCAGTCAAACGCCAGATTTCATGGTAGAGCCAGTAAGTTGGTTTACTATCAGGGCGCGGTATGATTGTTGAAACTGCTTTCTGTTCTTCACTATCCTGAAGATAAGCAGTTGCTAGTCCCGGATGATTGTAGAACATAGTGATAGCAGAATGGGTACGAGGATTGCATTCAATCGGATATACCGTACCATCTTCTGTTTGAATGAAGTCAAAGGAAATTTGTCCAGTCAAATTTAATTCTTTGACAAATTTCTCAACCCATGAGTATATCTCTGGCTTTTCTATATGCTTATAATT
>CBZS010000525.1 GCA_000613065.1 Richelia intracellularis
GAAGATATTTTACAAGTTAAGAAAGTACTACTAACTACTTCCTGTACCCATGCTTTGGAAATGGCTGCATTATTATTGAATATGCAACCAGGAGATGAAGTAATTGTTCCTTCTTTTACCTTTGTTTCTACTATCAATGCTTTTGCTTTGCGGGGTGTACGTCCCATATTTGCCGATATTCGTCCAGATACCCTTAACTTGGATGAGTCCAAACTCGAAAAACTTATTACCCCCCAAACTAAAGCAATTATACCTGTACACTATGCTGGTGTAGGTTGTGAAATGGACACAATCACAGATATTGCTGGACGTTATGGCATATCAGTAGTTGAAGATAATGCCCATGGATTATTTGCTAAATATAAGGGTCAGTATTTAGGTAATTTTGGCTGCTTGGCAACCCAAAGCTTCCATGAAACCAAAAATTTCACCTGTGGAGAAGGAGGAGCCTTATTAATCAATGACCCTTACTATATAGAACGGGCAGAAATTATCCGTGAAAAAGGAACTAACCGCAGTCGTTTTTATCGCGGTCAAGTCGATAAATATACTTGGGTTGACATCGGTTCTAGTTACTTACCCTCGGGTATACTTGCGGCCTTTTTATATGCACAAATTGAAGCTCGGGAGCAGATTCAAAGAAAACGACAGCAAATTTGGGAATATTATTACAACCATCTTCAAGAATGGTCGGAGGAGAAAGGTATACGACTACCGATTGTTCCTCCTGAATGTGAGCAGGCATACCATATGTTTTATATGCTCATGCCCTCATTAGAGGAGCGTCAATATCTGATCGCACACTTACGTTTCCAAGGAATTAGTAGTGTTTTTCACTACTTACCTTTACATCTATCTCAAATGGGGCGTAAGTTTGGCGGTGCAGAAAGAGATTGTCCAGTTACAGAAAGTGTGAGTGATCGCTTAATACGTTTACCCTTCTATAATAATTTGACCGAAGAAGATTTGGAAAGAATTATAGCTGCAATAAAGGAATTTTACACAACATTTTAATGTTTATCTACATAAAAACGGCGTTGCTGAATCAGGGGATGATTTCACTCAAATTTCAACGATTTATCAATGGTTTCAAACCCTAATTCATCCCGCACTTATCCAACCCCATAAAAACAAGAGGTATAAGCTTTGGTAACAGAACGATATAAATCCTGGTTAGGATATGCAGGTGGGTGGTGTCAATATGCATATCTGCGTACTATTCTGAGGACTATAGCTCGTTGGTCACCACTAAAAGATCCAGAAGAAGGTTATACGGTCATTATAGGCGTACCGTGGCAGTTGTGGGAATTGATTGATATACCACTCCTTTCTCTACAACGTGCTGACATGTCTAGCTGCCGTGAGGTTATTCTGGCAGTGGATACTACAGAAGCTCAATTGAAACAAAAGTATGGAACAGATAGAGTTGCTAAAACCCTAGAAAATTATGCTGATTTACAACCCCGTTTGCTTTACTACAATGAGTGGCAGAACTTGATTTGTAGGGTATTGCGCTGGAACTGGGTTGACTGCTGGCTAACTTGGGTGATTGGGTTAGCAAAAACAAACACTCGCTTTGCACTGCTGCATGACTTTGATGCAGTGGTAATCGACCCAGAGTTTTGCGAAAAACACTTTAAGATGATTGCAGAAACTGATAGAGCCTTCGTCGGCGTTCAGATAGACAAAGCTTTCGATTACTACCAAGGAGATAAAGTTTTTAGAACCATAGAACTAATGCTCGATGCATCTTTAGTGCGATCACTCTTTGCCCCCGTTGATTTATTCAATCGTCCTCGTCGACTTCGGAAGGCTCGCATTCTATGCGATATTCTTCGTGATATACAACTGCGTCTTCCTAGACAAAAAAGATTGTTTCATAAACTAGAAGAGGACCAAATTGTTCACCCCTCCCAGGTAGTTAGTCAGTGGCATCAACTCCGTGAAGCCACAGGCAGTTTTACACCAATAGATTATTCCCCACTATTCGTAATACCATACTTCCGTCATCTAACAGGAGATTCAACATCTCTAATCAGCTTGACTGAAAATCTGAGAGCCGGAAATATGGTAATTGAATTTGAGGGTAATAGCTTAGACTTAAGCAGTCTTAATGAGACGGGACGTGATTGGATTGCCAAACAAATTGAGCGACTAGATATTTACTTTTCTGGAACTGTAACAGAAATCGTCAAAACTTACTGTGAGCAGATTCGACTGTACAACTCTAATTCCATAGTGGCGTTGCATAAGTGCGGCATGAATTAGGGTTTGAAACCATTGAAAATCGTTGAAAATCTAGTGAAATCATCCCCTGATTCAGCAACGCCATCATCTACAGTAAATTCGATGTTTTTGAGGTGTGACAACCGATTCAAATTCAAAGTTAAAAACTATGCTTGACATTGGTGTACCTCAGGTCAAAAGCTTACAGCTTTCTATCTTAAGTTGAGTTGATTTTTTGTCTAGACCATTGGGTACGCTTCAAATGCTGTCATTTTTTACACTATTTCAACTCAAAGCAAATTAATTATAAATGAACCAACTATGGGTAAAGAATCATCTCATATTGCTATTTATCTACATTCCATTTTCAATGGTGGAGTTGATCGGATAATGGTGAACTTAAGTCGTGGTTTTATCGAACGTGGTATTAAGGTAGATTTGGTTGTTGATTATCCTGGGCTTCTTGCTCTATGGGATTGGTCACCAGAAATTAGAATTGTAGACCTAAAAGCCTCTAAGAATATACTCCCAAGATTCTCCAAGTTAGTCGATTATCTTCATAGGGAAAAACCTATGGCTTTACTAGCTGGCAACCACTACTCCAATGAAATAGGATTACTAGCCAAACTAATGATCGGGACATCTACAAAGATAGTAGTGGTGGAGCAAATTTCTGTTTCTACGGAAGCAAATAGTAAACCCGTATTTAGCCTAAGGCATTGGACCCCTCTTCTTATAAAGTTTTTATATCCTAGGGCAGATGCAATTATTGTGGCTTCTCAGGGTATAGCTAAAGACTTAGTTCACGTAACTGGGTTACCTCCAGAAAGATTCCAGGTAATTTATAACCCGGTATTGAGCCCAGTAATTGTGGAAAAAGCGAAGGAATCTGTCGATCATCCGTGGTTTACTTCAGGAGATTTGCCAGTGATTATGGCTGCAGGGAGATTGGAAAAGCAAAAAGATTTCCCGACACTGATAAGAGCTTTTGCTCAAGTCCGGCAATTACAAGCAGCTCGACTAGTGATTTTTGGAGGAGGATCCCAAAAGTCTCAGCTTGAAGAACTAGTATATGAATTAGGTTTAGAAAAAGATGTAGCTTTACCTGGTTTTGTAAAGAATCCCTATGCTTATGTAACTAAATCAGCACTGCTAGCTATATCTTCAGCTTGGGAAGGCTTACCAACTTTTTTAATCGAAAGTATGGCTTTGGGAGTTCCTGTTGTTTCTACTAACTGTCCAAGTGGACCAGCGGAGATCCTAGACAATGGAAAGTATGGTGAACTTGTCCCTGTTGGTGACTCACAAGCTCTGGCAGAAGGAATTTTAAAGGTGTTGTCTGGTAAATCAAAGTCTGTCGATCCAACTTGGCTTGACCAATTCACTATCGCAAATGCAACTCAAAAATATCTTGATGTTATGAGTATATCTGCTTGATTAATCGATAATTTAATCTCACAAATCTTAAAATGCTTAGCTCTTACAGTATGATACCTTTTACAGTATGAATATGTACTAGTAAATCTTGATTGTTCGTCTTTTATTTTCAAGAAAATATATCGAAACAACTAATCCATCATATCTTTCTCTTTAAAAAATAACTGTTTTTTTATACTATTTTAATATGAACATGCATACAATAGACCCAAGCAAACTTGAACAGTTTAAATACTCATGAGCCGCCCATTTAAGATTGAGAAAACCCAGACCGAAGAGGAACTAAAAAAACTGCTACAGACAGCCAGGTTGGGAAACCAGAAAGAAGAACTACAGATGTTGTGGTGCCTCAATGCCGAGTGGACAAGTAAAGGAGCAGTAATAAATAGGGAAACCCTTGGCTAGAGGGACTTCAACAGTGACAAGATGGTTCCATAAGTATAGAACTGTTGGTCTGTCTGGCTTATTAAAAATCAAGAAAGCGGCAGGAGCAAAATGAAAAATCAATGATGATGCGATCGCAGCACTCATACAAGAGTTAAAAACAAGAAAAGGGTTTAGTAGCTATGGTGGGATAGTAGAATGGTTGAAAAAAGAGCATAAACTTGATATTGAGTATGGAACGGTTTATGCATTGGTTTCGATATGGATTGGGAGCACAACTAAAAGTACCACGTCCTCAAAGCTACAAACAGGATGAAAAGCTGGTATCTGAGTTTAAAAAAAACTCGGTATCATTCTCAATTATCTAGAAAAACATCTAGCACAGGGGAAATGCGTTCATTATTTGTGTCAGGATGAAACTAGGGTTGGATTGAAAACCCTCACAGGAAAAGTGATTACTGCTTCTGGAGTAAAGCCAACTGTTGACGTTAAATGGGAAAGGGTAAATTTTTGGATTTATGGTGCAATTGAACCATTAACAGGAAAACATTTCCAACAGGTGTACCCCAAACTCAACGGTGACTGTTTTCAACCGTTTTTAGATTGGCTATCTCAGGAGTTAGGTGAAGATTATGCAATTTTACAAATTGACCAAGCTCCTGCTCATACAATTTGTGGGATTAATTGGCCAGAAAATATTATTCCCCTGCTTCAACCACCTCATTACCCTCAACTTAATCCAATCGAAAAGCTTTGGCACTTTCTCAAAAAACCTCTGAAAAACGAACTTTTCTCTTCTTTGCAAGATTTACGTGAGTGCATAGAACAATTGCTCGAGTAACTTACATTTGAGCAGGTAATATCTATCTCCTCTTACAACTTTATTTGAGAAGCTCTTTTCTATGCATTTTCATATTTAATTTAAATTAACTGAGTGTTGATAATTTATGAAAACTATCGAAATCAAAAATTTATTACAGCATATAGGCAAACGTCAGACACGAAACTTGGTCAATCTGACTTTAGGTAGACCATTGAGAATGTCTAATTTTAAATCCATGACATTAGATTGGGATGATGTCAAAATTGCTAATGAATGGTTGTCCAATCGTTCATCCTGGAAAGATGAAACAGTAGTTTCGCATTATGAAGCTGAATTTTCTCAGTGGAATGGTTCGAAATATGCTTTTGCTTTTATGGCAGCAAGAGTAGCACTTAGTGCCTGTATTTATGCCCTGGATTTACAGCCAGAAGATGAGGTTATTTTGCCTGGTTATACCTGTGTTGTAGTTCCTAATGCTTTTAAATGGGCTGGTGTAAAAACTGTATATTGTGATATCGAATTAGATACTTATGGACTAGATATTAACCAGATAGAGAGCAAAATTACTTCCAAAACTCGTGCCATTCTGTTGCACCATCTGTATGGTATTGTTTGCCGAGATTACGAAGCTATTCTTGATTTAGCAAAACGGTATAAGTTAAAGGTAATTGAAGACTGCGCCCATACAACAGGTGCTGAGTACCGAGGACGCAAGGTTGGTAACTTTGGCGATGTTGCCATTTATAGCAGTGAAAGGTCTAAGGTCTTCAATACCATTCAGGGAGGCGTTGCCGTTACTAATGATAATGTACTTGGTAAAAGACTTAAAGAATACTATGAGCAAGCACCGTATCCAGATGAATTATTCATTGATAACCAGTTAAGTAACATACTTCTTGAATTTTATCAGTTTAAACATCCTCAATCTTGGTGTATAGGAGATATCTACTATTGTTTTAATTCTCACAAAAAACTGTTTAGTACTACTGAGCAAGAAGAAAAAGGCATTCGTCCTGCTTACTATGGTCAAAAAATGCCAGCACCTATTGCCGCTCTTGGACTCAACCAACTCAAAAAAATTGACTATTACAGCAAATGTAGACGGAATAATTCTCAGACTTGGGAAAAGTGGTGTCAAGAAAATGGCTACAAGAAACCACTTGTTATTGATGCTTCTGTTCCAGTTTATCTATTCTATCCAGTTATAGTTGAATCAGAAATTAAGAAGGAAGTTAAATGGTGGGGATTTAAAAATTTTAATGTTAGTGTTGGTGATTGGTTTAATACTCATATATATCCTGTACCAGGAAGGATACCAGGATGTAAAAATGCAGATATTGCAGTCGAGCAGTGCATTAACTTTCCTACTTTGAACCACATGTGTAAATTCCCCGGATTTTGAGTTCATAATGAATGCAAATTTCATGATTTATAATCCAGTTTATAACGTATAAAAATACAAATATATGTAATCTATTCTATTCATAAATGTTATGCTAAACAAATGGAGGATATTAACAGCTATAAAGAGTAGTTGAAACTTGCCCAGTACATTTAATTTGAAGAAGTAGGCCTTTATAAAATAGTAGAATATGGTGAGAAAGTGGGCATACGCTTATCACAAATTTTAATCATCTACTGTTCATGCAAATATTAGTAGTTATACACAGTAATTATTGGAAGCCAGGAATTGGCGATCCCACCTTTATGGGCTGGTTTATTTTTACCGCATATTGGATAGCTTCTTTTTTGAGTATTTTTTATGCCCTGCCTGCTGAACGGGTAAATGATATATCCAGTCATCACTGCAAACTATGGTGGAGTTTAGCAATACTTTTACTGTTGCGAGGTCTCAATAAACAATTAGATCTACAGTCCTGGTTAATGATAACTGGTAAAGAATTCCCTAGAACTCAAGACTGGTATAACCAGCGCCAGATTATCCATATATGGATGATTACGGCAATAATTACTGCTGTCTTCGCTCTAGTTGTATCAGCAGCATGTGCAATACGAAACCGAAACATTTGGGAAAAATATTGGCTGGCACTTTGTGGTGTCTTATGTCTAGCCGTATATGTGATAATACGAGCCCCTTTCTTCCATCACATTCTTTACATGCTGCATTCGCAATACGAGATTTTTCATATTAACTGTATTTTACAATCGGCAGGTATTGTTTATATTGGGGTGTCAGCGATAATCAATCTCCGCAAGTCTCTAACATTTCATTAGCGCGTTGCATAAGTGCAGGATGAATTAGCGTTCGAAACGATTGATAAATCGTTGAAAATTGAGTTAAATCATCCCCTGATTCAGCAACGCCCTGATTAGTAGTATTCAAAATAATAATGATACTTTATCAATAAGACCATCTTTTAGAAGCATCCAGTTTCGGCGGATAGACTTTTTTAGAAAAACCAGATGGCAAGGTTTTTGGATTACAAGAATTATGTTTATTCCAAAAGTGAATGTTACCGATCTTTTCTTAGTTTATTAAGATATTTTATATTGATTTTATGTGACTATATTTTTGTCTAAGTTCCACTAGTTTATACCTAAAGCTGCGGTCAAATTTGGAGAAATAAAAATGGCTAAGAAAAAGTTTAAAGTATTACTTATTGTAGAACAATGTGATCCAGAAGGTTTTTCTGTTCCTTTAGAAGGGTATAACTACTACAAAGCCATTAGTGAAATAGCTGATGTCACCCTAGTTACTCATGGTAGGAATGAACAAAATATTCAAAAAATAGCTCCTAACAAAGATGTTGTTTATATCCATGAAAGCAATTTTAGTGGTCAATATCATTACCTAGTAGAAAAATTAACTTATAGGGATCGAGTAAATTGGCCTCTATATAATGCCCTTAGTTACCCAATATATGCAGAATTTAATCACAAAGTTTATCAAAAATTCCAAAAGAAAGTGCGTAGAGGAGACTACGATATAGTACACGCACTAACCCCTATTATGCCTAGATATCCAGTCAAGATAGCTAGAGCATGTCAAAATACTCCTTTTATTCTTGGACCAGTTAATGGAGGCGTTCCTTTCCCATCAGGATTTAAAGAAGTAGCTAAACAAGAATCGGCTCATTTCAACTTTTTACGAGCTGTTGGTAGATATATAATTCCTGGATATGTAGACACCTATAAAAAGGCAGACAAAGTACTAGCAGGTTCTACTTTTACTTTCAATTTATTGAAAAAATTATTTGAATTTCCCGAAGAGAATATAGAACTATTTTATGAGAACGGCATTTCTAGTAGTTTTATTAATTATAAATCTAAACCCCAACAATATGAAAAAATAAACTTACTCTTTGTTGGTAGACTTGTTCCTTACAAAGGGGTAGATATGGTTATAGAAGCCATTGCTCAATTAGAGCAATCTATCCGCGCTCGAGTACTATTAACAATCGTTGGGGATGGTTCCGAAAGGGCTAGTTTAGAATTAAGAGTACAAGAACTTAATTTAAGCAATATAGTAAAATTTATAGGCTGGGTTCCTCAACATAAAACAGTTGAATATTATCGTCAGGCAGATATTTTTTGCTTCCCTTCTATTCGTGAGTTTGGTGGAGCAGTAGTATTAGAGGCTATGGCTTGTGGAGTACCATGTATTGTCGTTAACAATGGTGGTATTGGAGAATACGTTACAAAAAATACTGGTTTTAGTATCGAACCACTTTCTAGAGAATATGTGATTAAAGAAGTATCTAAAAAGATAGATCTTCTTGTCAGAAATGAAGATATGCTTATAAATATGTCTGCTCATACAGTTGAAAGAGTAAAAGAATTTGAATGGGGCAACAAAGCAAATAAAATAGTTGATTTCTATCAACATATGATTAGGGGGTTGGATAAGTGCAGGATGAATTAGCGTTTGAAAGCATTGAGAAATCGTTGAAAATTTAGTGAAATCATTCCCTGATTCAGCAACGCCATGATTAGCAAATATAATTAGACTAATTATTTTCATTGTGATAAATAATAAAGTATTTTAAATAAAAGTAAACAGAACCTAATATAATTATTTTTTTTAGAAAAATATTAATAATGACAAATATGCAACATGTTCGTCTAGACCCCGTATTTGTAATTGGCTATAGTAGATCGGGAACAACTATGTTACGTCTGATGCTGAATAGGCATCCAGATCTATTCATTCCAAAAGAATCTGAATATTTTCAAAAAGTTCCGAGACTATATCGTGGTCGGATTCACCAAATTAAAGATATTGATCGCATACTAAAAACTCTTCCAAATTATTATGATTCTATTTTAAATGAAGAATATTTGAGAAACTTCTTGCGAGATAATCTGCCAGGTGATAACAAAATACTACTAGCTTCTCTATATCAAGCCTGTGCTGCTTCTATGGGTAAACATGATGTGCGCTGGGGGGAAAAGAAACCTCAAAATTGGCAATTTGTTTATCGGTTACGAACTTGGTATCCACAAGCTCAGTTCGTAAATATTATTCGCGATCCTAGAGATGTAATTACATCTATGGAGAGGTCATTAGCTGAGATAGTCAAACTCCGAACAGTTTTCCCTTCACACATCATCCTTGCATGGCAATGGCAATTTGTTTTTAAGACCATGATTAAACAGGAGCAGATATTGGGAGATAGCCGTTACTTGAAATTAAGATATGAAGATTTAGTATCAGAACCAATCACTCATTTAAATCAAATTTGTAAATTTTTAAATTTATCAACAGATTTTGTAAATGATATGCTCCATTTTAATGAAGATGCTCGCGATCCAAAAATAGCTGATGGTGGTCAACATATGCTGGGCACAAAGAACAAATTAAATGTAAAAAGTATCGGTAATTTTAATAACTTTTTAAGTGAGCAACAAGTTAGAGAGATCGAATTTATTTGTGGAGACATAATGGAAGAAATGGGATATTCAAGACTTTATAGCTTTACAACATTTACTGAACGCACACGTCTTATTACCATTTGTAATATGCTAACAAGTATGTGGAAGTGTGTTCGCGGTACACGGTTATTAATGGGTAGTATCTGATCTTTTCTGGTTTATATATAGAGCATTAATTTGGATATAAAAATACAGATTAAAAATAATTATAAAAACTTAGGATAAAATATGACAGCTAATACATTAAAATACTCAAGTGCTTTTACAAAATTGACTGAGCGGGTCTGGACAGGAAAGCATAATCGCACTATGGAGAGACTAGTTGCTAGATTCCATCTTGGAAGGAGGGCATATAGCTTTTTGGAAAGTCAACGAGAATATTTTAGCTCCAACAATGCGAAAAAAAATCTACAAATTTCTCCAAAATCATTATTTGAAGAGGTAAGTGCCAAAAAATATGTAGACCAAATTCGCCAAGAAGGAGTAGCTTTCGGTATTAATTTACCAACCTCGATGGTAGATGAGATTTATCAGTATGCTTGTACAGCTCCTTGTTATGGAACAGGCACCGCACGAGATGAAGGTGATTTTTTAATTACAGATGTTAAAAATGGCTATCTTCGGGAAAAACATCCAATAGCACTAGCAGAGTTGAAAGATTCTACTTTAATGGGTTGTCAAGCTATCAATAATTTAGTAGAAGATCCTCTACTTTTGGAGGTTGCTCGAAATTATCTTGGTTATTGGCCAACTAAAATATTAAGGTATATGAGTTGGACTTTAGTTTCAAGTCTGCCTGATGAACAACAAAAGCGTCTCAATGAACCAGTTATTTATCACTATGATATTCCAAGTTATAATTCTGTCAGAATTTATTTTTATATAACTGATGTGGATACATTTTCTGGACCTCATATTATGATAAAAAACTCCCATGATATAAAACCTGTAAAGATGCTATTTTCTCCGTGCCAGCAAACTGATAATGCTATATATAATTATTATGGTAAGGAGAAAGAAATCATTATTGAGGGGAATAGAGGATTTGGGTTTTTTCAAGATCCATATTGCTTTCATAAGGCAACAACTCCAATCAATTCAGACCGTTTATTACTACAAATTAGATATTTTTAATAAACATTGTTTTCTTGGAGTTATACTAATTAAATACTTGAATATAATAAAAAATTATTTAATATGATGGCATCAGTAAAATTCTTTGACACTGGCAAAAATTACAGGTCCTATATTTCCTCTAATTATGTAGACTGGGACATTATCTTCATTTTTTAATGTATATAAATGTCACCCAAGTCCGTCCGAGGCAATAATCGACAGCCAAAGCGTTAAAAGTCCGCCTATGGTAAGCTAATTAGTTGGTTTTGATAGAGTTAAGGGGATTAAAGGACGAAAACGATTCATAACAGTCGATACTTTGGGATTGGTCCTGTGAGTTTTGGTGACAGCAACAAATACAGGTGAGCGTTCCGGAGCAAAACAAGTTCTCAAGCAAGTTAAACATTCAAATCAGAAAATATCGGGCTTAACAAGCATTTGGGTTGATGGGGCTTTTGACGGACAGGACTTTATGCGTTCGCGTAGCCTGCGCTTTGCGCTTAGGGTAATGGATTTTTGTCGTTGGATTATCCAGGTGGTTTTACGACCAGAACACAGCAAGGGATTTGTTTTGCTCAAAAAACGTTGGGTCGTTGAGAGGACTTTCGGATGATTAATGGGATGTCGGCGATTGGTTCGCGACTATGAGTTATTACTTAATGTTCTACACCAATTGAGCCACCCGAAAGTTCGTTCTACAAACCAAGGTTTTGGTAAAAGGGTCAAACCCTTCTTTTCTAAGGCTCTGAGAACGACTTCCACAATCCAACGAAAAACATCGATTATCCAGTGGGCAAAATCTTCCCCCGATATCCTCCATCCATCCAGATAAATAGTGTGCAGTCTTTTAACTTTATCTTTCATCTGATAAACCTGCCAGAACGTGCACGTTTACTTTAGCCCCTGCACGTTCTGGCACACTTGCCAAAGTAACCAAGACTCGCAAAACTAGCCCTAACAAGTCAACCGTAATAAATCGCTTACGTCCATCTATTTGTTTTCCTGCGTCGAAACCAACATCTGTACAAATCATGGTTGCGGTTTTAACTGATTGGCTATCAAAGGCTGGTTCCCATGGACTTGGTTCTCGACTGGGTGCTACCCGAACCCATTGATATAGTTTGTCATTAACCTAAAGCCAAGTACGGTCTTTGCGTCATCTTCTGAAATAGCCATAGACTGTAGACCAAGGTGGTCTCTTGGTAATGCCCGCCATATAGCTCCTTGACACAGTACGTATAAAATCGCATTTACTACTGCATACATACATCTTGTACGTGGACGTTCACCTGGTTTTGCCTCTGGAAACAGTTCTGGGATTAACTCCCACTGTTACCACGTTAAATTGCTAGGATCATTCTTAGTCATTCCTCACGGGGTGCTGTTTTCTATAATTCTCAGCATATGCCTTGTGAGCTTTTTTATGATACCTCCCACCTTTTAAAACATCCTCTGAGACGCTTGGCATAGTTTTTACTTTGAAGAGCTTTTCAAATATCCTCTTATAATAATTATATTTTTTTGTGAAAAATTAAATTATTATAAGAGGATATTTGCATCAAAATAATATTTATACTAAGCAAACATGTATACTAATGAATCAATTACTGATTTTATCGATTGATATAGTACAATTTCTTATTGTACTAGGACTATTTTTACCAATTATCATTCTCTTTCTTGAGTGTGTTACAACATTATTTTCTATACCTCATCAAATACAGAACAATTTAGGTTTCCGACCTAGTATTGCTGTTTTAGTTCCAGCTCATAATGAAGTGGATGCAATTAATGCAACTCTAGACACACTATTACCCCAATTAACGCCTGAAGATAGGTTGGTAGTAATTGCTGACAATTGTAGTGATGAAACAGCCACCGTCGCTCGTCAACCTGGTGTAACAGTCATTGAACGACAGGATTCTGAGCATAAGGGTAAAGGTTATGCTTTAGATTATGCACTAAATTTTTTAGAAACAAATCCTCCAGACGTTGTCATTAACATAGATGCAGACTGTATTGTTAACCCAGAGACAGTTGAAAAAATTGCTAATCTTGCAGCTGCTACACAACGTCCTGTCCAATCACAATATTTAATGGTGCAGCCAAGCGATCCTAATCCAAAGGATACTATTTCTGCTCTGGCGGTAAAAGTAAAAAATTTGGTACGTCCTTTAGGATTGCAACAGTTAAGTCTACCTTGTCTATTAACTGGCTCTGGGATGGCATTTCCTTGGTCAGTAATTCGCACAGTTTCTCTTGCTAATAGTAAAACTGTTGATGATATGCAATTGGGTTTAGATTTAGCGATCGCTGGGTATCCTCCTATTTATTGCCAAGATGCTCGAGTAACTGGACGCTTAATGGAAAAACAAGCCGCTAAAAGCCAAAGAGCTCGGTGGGAACATGGGCATATAGAGGTTTCACTAACCCAAATTCCTCGACTTCTTAAAGAAAGCATTATTCAAAGACGTTTTGAGTTATTAGCGATCGCTCTAGATTTGTGTATTCCTCCCTTATCTCTATTAGTAATGATATGGGCTATCACAATGATAGGAGGTGTATTTGTAGGAATATTAACAGGAACTTGGATACTAGGAATTCTGTTACTTATAGAAGGGCTCATGCTTGCTACTTCTATTTTTGTAGCTTGGGCTAAGTTTGGACGTGATGATATATCGGCTTTAACCCTTTTAGCTATACCTTTTTATGTAATCAGTAAGATAGCTCTATATTTTGCTTTTTTAGTAAAACCTCAGACAAGATGGATTCGCACAGAAAGAGATGTTATAAATTAGACTATATTTTTGCAAAAATTACTGTACTTTGTTATTTCTATAAAAAACATCAGCAGTCAATAAAGATATAGTAAATAGACTAGAGTTGGTATTTCACCTTAGCCTAGCTTGCTTATATATTTAACATATGGGAATTATATTTTATTTTTAAATAAGTATTGAAAATAAAGCAATAATTTAAATCCAGAGAGAGGTATATATGATATGAATATTTTGTTTTTAATTCCTCATCCTTTCTGTCAAGAAAGAGGGTCGCCCATCAGGGATAAAAACATTTTACGAGTTTTATCAGAAAGACAAGAAAATGTTGATGTCCTAGCTTATCCTGAGGGCACAGATATAAAATATGAACATATTACTTTATATAGAGCAAATAAGATCCCATTCGTTACTAATGTTCAGCCAGGGTTTTCTTGGAAAAAAATAGCATATGACTTTGTACTGTTCCTTAAAGCTATTCAATTAGTTTTAAGGCAAAAATACCATTTAATCCATGCGGTAGAAGAAACAGTTTTTATAGCTCTCCTATTAAAAACGATATTTCGTATTCCTTATATTTATAACATGGACTCATCTTTGGCTCAACAAATGGTAGAAAAGTATTCTTTTTTATCACCATTGAAACGAATTTTTGAATGCTTTGAAGAGATCGCTGTCAAAAATGCAGAAGTAGCAATACCAGTTTGTCCTGCACTCGCTTCTGATATTGCAAAATATAAGCCAAAAAAAGTGATGGTACTTCCTGATATTTCACTGTTGAGATTTCCTTCTTGAAAATAAAAAACATGCAAAATATTAAGTCTGATTTTAACATTCAGAATTTGCTCTTAATGTATGTAGGTAATCTAGAAGTTTATCAGGGAATAGATTTGCTTTTAGAAAGCTTGGGATTAGTCATTAATAAGACAGAAAAGGCTGATCTAGTAATAATTGGTGGAGAGCCTGTAAGTATTCTCAAATATCAAACCAAAGCAAAGCAACTTGGCATTAGTCATAAAGTACATTTTTGTGGTTCCCAACCTAGTAGTAATTTAGGTTTATACCTTGCTCAAGCTGATATTTTGATATCTCCTAGAATTAAAGGTAGGAATACGCCAATGAAAATATATTCTTACCTTGATAGTGGTAAGCCTGTTATAGCCACTGATCTAATCACACATACCCAGGTCATGAATGATAAAGTTGCTATGATTTCCAAGCCAAATGTACAAGACTTTTCTCAGAGTATATTACGTCTGATAGAAGACGATGCTTTAAAATTAAAACTTGGTGAAGCTGGAAAACAGTTAATTCAGGAAAAACACAGCTATACAGCTTTTAGTAAAATAGTAAATAATATCTATGACTATCTAAAAATAGAAGTTTATGAAAAAAATGCTACTATTACCTAATAAAAATTAAGTAAATAAAATTCATTAGTCTTAGGTTTTACATCTATTTTGATAGAGATGTAAAACCTATTTTGTGTACTTACACTCTGATTTTGGGCGTTGCTGAATCAGGGAATGATTCCACTAAATTTTCATCGGGTTATCAATGGTTTCAAGCGCTAATTCATCCTGCACTTATGCAACGCCTGATTTTCTATTGACATAACATTATTCTCTACCATTTAGTGCAGCTCCTATGAATATAAATTTAACAGAGTTAGCAACTAATATTTATGACTTACTTATCATCGGTGGTGGTATTTACGGAGCTTGTGTAGCGTGGGAAGCAAGTTTACGTGGTTTATCTGTTGCTCTAGTAGAAAAAGCTGATTTTGGATCTGCTACTTCTGCCAATAGCCTGAAAATTATTCATGGAGGTCTACGCTATCTGCAAAATGCTGATTTTAAGCGGATGCGTGAGTCAATTCGAGAGCGAACTACTCTTATGCGGATAGCACCCCATTTAATTCATCCACTAGCAGTACTTATTCCTACTTATGGCCATGGATTGAAGGGGAAAGAAGCATTAAAATTAGCAATGAGTCTTAATGACCTTATTAGTTGCGATCGCAATAAAATCAAAGATTCACAAAAGCACATTCCCAACGGTCGGGTAATTTCCCAGAAAGATTGTCATGATTTACTTCCTGGTCTTTCCCATCAGGGATTGACGGGAGGAGCTATTTTCCATGATGCTCAGGTTTATAACTCTGAACGGCTAACAATTTCATATTTGCGTTCGGCAGTGAAAAAAGGTGCTAATATCGCCAACTATGTTGAGGCTACTGGATTTCTACAAGTAGGAAATCTTATCACTGGTATTACAGCTACAGATTCCCTCAATGGAGAAGAGTTTGAGATTCGTGCCAGAATGATTGTTAATACATCTGGTCCATGGATTAATAGGGTTTTGGGCTTAGTAAAAAGCTCCCAATCTCAGCCTAAAGTAGATCTGGCTAGGGCAATGAATTTAATCATCCACCGTCCTATTTGCCAAAATTATGCTGTGGGGATTTCTAACCGAGATACTAATTCCCATCATAATAAAAGCAATCGACTCTTATTCATGGCTCCCTGGCGCGGGCAAACTATGATTGGTACTAACTATGTTGTTTGGGATGGAAAGCCTGATGATGTACGGGTGAATAAAAGTGACATTCAAGAATTTATTACAGAAATTAACCAAGCATATCCATCAGCGAATATAACTAGGGAAGATGTTTCTTTCATTCACACTGGTCTTCTTCCTAGAGTTGGAGTTAATCCGAAAACAGGTGAACCCATTATTGCCAAACACTATCAAATTAGGGATTACTCTCAAGTAGGGTTAACAGGGTTAATATCTGTCCTGGGAGTGAAGTATACAACTGCTAGGGATGTTGCCCAAAAAGTTGTTGACCGAGTATTTCAATCTTGGGGAGAAAAACCACCGCAGTCTTTTTCATCAGTAATTCCCATTCATGGAGGAGAAATTGACAATTTTGCAGAATTTTTACAAAATGCGACCGCTAAGAAACCCGATGAATTAAGTAAAAACAATATGCACTCTCTTGTTTATAACTATGGTTCTGCTTATCCACAAGTTTTGACATATCTTAAAAATAATCATGAGGAGCATCAAAAACTTGGGGGTCAGTTTACTATGCTTCGGGCAGAAGTTATTCACGCGGTAAGGGAAGAAATGGCACAAAAATTAAGTGATGTCGTTTTTCGCCGCACTGAATTGGGTAGTACTGGATATCCTGGGATTGAGGCTATTCAGATCTGTGCTAAAACTATGGCTATAGAGTTGGAATGGAGTCAAAGTAGAACTCAGAAAGAATTACAAGAAGTAAATCATATTTTTGAGAGTATATCTCCTATGCACATATACTGATAGGTTTAATTGGCGTTGCATAATTGCGGGATGATTTCACTAAATTTGCAACGATTTCTCAATGGTTTCAAACGCTAATTCATCCCGCAATTATGCAACGCCAGTATTAATACTGATGCTTTCGTTTATGAATCAAAATACACTTGTATAGATACAACCTAAAATTAAGTTTAATTAGCATTAGTATATAAACAACTTTATAAAGTGTACTACCACTTCTACATTTATATTCATATTCATATTAAAAATTGGCGTTGCATAATAGAGGGATGAATTGAGGTGTTCTACTGTGCATTGTCCATACTGGAAGTCTACGAGGATTAGAAAAAATGAGAAACATCGAGGTAAACAAAATCACATTTGTGTAAATTGCGAACGCCAATTTATAGATATCTATAATCCACCAAAAGGATACTCAAATTAGATCAAACAAGAATGCTTCAGAGCATAGGTTAATGGCTCGGGATTTAGGGCTATTGAACGCCAAAAAGGAGTTCATCACACAACCATAATTAATTGGGTAAAACAAGTTGCTGAAAATTTTCCAGATGCACCATCAATATAGGATATCCCAGAAGTTGGAGAACTGGACGAATTAGAAACTTTCGTCGGTTCAAAAAAAAACAAAATTTGGTTGTGGACTGCAGTAGACCATTTCCGCGAATGAATTTTAGCTTCGGTACTGGGAGACCATAGTGCAGAAACCTTTCAACCTTTGTGAGATATTGTCTACCTCTGGAAGTACTATTTATATGTCACAGATGGATGGAAAGTTTATGCCAGTTTTGTTGAACCAGGAGACCATATTATTAGTAAAACATATATATATATGATCAGAGTAGAAGGGGAAAACACACGTTTACGTCATTATCTCCCACGTCTACATCGAAAAACATTATGTTACTCTAAATATGTAGATATGCTTGAGCACTCTATTCGATTGTTACTTCATTACTTTAAGTATAGAGAAATACCTGTATTTGTTTGATTCATCCCGCAAATATGCAACGCCCGTAAATTTAAGAAACTAAATTGTTCATGTTGTGTTAAATTATGGCATCTCCAATTGCCCATTCAGTTTCTGGATATATACTTGGCAATATTTTACTATTGGAGCAAATCAAAGTTCCAAAACATAAAAAATTACGGTTGCATATATATGCAATATTTGTTTCTATTTTTGCTGATTTTGATTTTATCCCTCAAATTATCACAGGAGAAAGATTTCATCGTGGTTTAACACACAGCATATTTTTCACCTTTATATTTAGTGTTATCGTAAGTTTTTTGTTTAGTCAATACCAGCATAAACCATACAAGCAAATATTCTTATTTACCTTGATTATATATGCTTTCCACCTATTATTAGACTTTTTTACTGCTGGTGGAGAGGGAATCCAGCTACTGTCTCCATTTACTAATACCCTATTTAAATCACCAATATATATTTTCCCTAAGGTAGATCATTCAAGTGGTTTCTGGGCGTTCAGTCATATTATAACTATTAGTTTTGAGTTTACTTATTCAGTATTGATGTTGTTAGGATTATCGTTTTGGCAACGACTGCGAAATCTTCGTAGAACTAAATCATGAGCAAAAATATTAGCAAAGTAGCAAAGAAAGTTGTGGATAATATTTATGTTGATGACCAACTGATTATTGCAGATGCTCATGCTCATATTTATGATTGCTTTCAATTAGATTATTTTTTTGATTCAGCTTTAAACAATTTCAATTTAAATACAAATAAATCAAAATCATATGATAATTTTATATCAATTCTATTTTTAGCAGATATAACGGAAAAAGAA
>CBZS010000526.1 GCA_000613065.1 Richelia intracellularis
ATATCAATTAACCCACAATCTAATAAGAAGCGATGGGATCCCAGCCTAACTAATAAACAAATACCTTCACCTTGATGATGAACTCCGTAAGTAAAACAATCTAGTTCACTAGTGCCTTCCTCTGTATAAATACTAAAGGATGATGACAAGCGATCACTTGCACCGAATTTTTGTTGCCTTCGCGGCTCTTGTGGAGCATCGATCATGCTTTCCCTCCCTCCAAACCCCTGGGGCAACAACTGCCAATATGTGGGCCTATTCCCTAGTAATTGGGATGTTGTCAGAGGATTACACCTCATTTTGACCTATACTTTAGCAGCTGGCGTTGCTGAATCAGGGGATGATTTCACTAAATTTTCAAGGATTTCTCAATGGTTTCAAACGCTAATTCATCCCACACTTATGCAAAGCCGAGCAGCTAAAGTATAGGTCAACATCACCCTTTACTCAAAGAGAAAGGGAATTGTATTGCTTCAGCTACTTTCTAATGAGCAGAGCCATTCCCATGGTAGTTGTCAGAATCGTAAAATCCGTTCTGTGTACCAAAGAATAAGCAAGCGAGGGTAAAGATGATTGTTAAACCGACTAGTATCAGCTTCACATCCATTTGTCTTTAGTTCCTATTACTAATATACCTTCTTCTATTATTAAAGCGTTATTCCCCGAGAAGGTGGTCTTAACTAATGAATAAATTTATCATGGGTTAGTTAGATACAGGCGTTCGCCTAACAGAGAAACCTTTGAGATCTACAAACACAAGAACAATCTACTCAACTATTGAAGTTAAGCGCAATTAGGAACAATTTCCAAGCATAATTTGAGAAACTTAAGATTTCAGTTATCAAAACCTGTAACTTAACACTTGGATGATTTGCTCTTTGGGTAAATTCTGGGAGTTGATGGTAATGGTATCGCTGTTACTACGTCTTATGGATACTCCCTGCATCAAATTCAGGATCTGATCTAGAGGAAAAATATCGCATTTTTGGTCATGTGCGGCTAGAGTGCGGTAATCGTTGGGAATAACAATTTTGGGATTAAGCACATTAATTGCTGCTTTCGCTTCTTGGGCATTATAAGCCTTCAAATTGCCACCCACAGGAAGCAATAACAGATCTGGACGACCCATCAAAATTTTTTGCTCGACAGAAATGGGCGCGGCGGCTCCACCTAGATGTAAGATGTTGATACCTGCTTGTTGCCATCGCCAAACGGTATTTTGACCAAATAGCCGACCTCCATTGCGATCGTGTTCTATGGATATGCCCTGAAACTGCATTCCCTCAAACTTGTATATACCAGGTTCAGAAACCAATTTGGGGCTTCCCGGTAGCTGCTTCACGTATCCTTCATCTAGAAGCTGACTGCTGATAGTCACTAAATCAGTCGGTACATTGGGTGCTCTATATTTAGCAGTACAACCAATCGAACGGAAAGGATTAGTTAGCACTTTCGTACCATTTCCAGTAAATAGAAAGCAAGTATGACCCAACCACTTAATTGAGAGTGAATTGGTAGATTGGGCATTAACTGGAAAATTAGCTAGTAAAGATGTGCATAAGCCCGCACCAGCATAGCCCATCAACTGCCGTCGTTTAATTAATTGGCGTTGCATAAGTCCGGGATGAATTAGCGTTTGAGACCATTGAGAAATCGTTGAAAATTTAGTGAAATCATCCCCTGATTCAGCAACGCAGATTAATTCCGCTCTCGATTTGATAATGTTGCCAGGAAGTTTTGTAATAGTTGTTTTCCTGAAGATGTCAATATACTTTCTGGATGAAACTGAACACCTTCAATATGGGGATAGTGGCGATGGCGCACACCCATAATCGTGCCATCATCTACCCAGGCAGTAATTTCTAGCGCCTCTGGGCAACTATGACGTTCGATCACTAAACTGTGATATCGGGTTGCAGTCATGAGATTTTCTACCCCCTGGAAGACACCGACTCCAGTGTGAGAGATGGCAGATGTTTTACCATGCATCAACTCTGGAGCAGAAACG
>CBZS010000527.1 GCA_000613065.1 Richelia intracellularis
AAAGGGGATCTAAGCCCAATATTTCACATACTCCTTTCACCTCTTCCCGTACTGGTAAAGACTGTTCCTGTAGACGAATCCCCACATTTGAACTTACTGCAAACTCATTTAAGACTGTTGCTAAACCACCACGGGTTGCATCCCGCATTGCTCGAACTTGGGGACAAACTTGGAGGATATTTTCTACTAAGTTATGTAAGGGTTGACAGTCACTTTCTATATTAGTTTCTAATGCTAACTCTCCACGGGCAATTAAAATTGCTGTGCCATGATCCCCTAATTCCCCATTAACAATCACCACATCCCCTGGTTGAATATTGTGAGCAGAAATATTCACTCCTGTAGAAATTACTCCAATACCTGCTGTATTAATAAATAGTTTATCTGCTGCACCTCTATGGACAACTTTCGTGTCACCCGTAACAATTTGTATTCCAGCATTTTGTGCTGCGACTTGCATACTTTGGGCAACTTTTCTTAAGGTGCAGATCGGTAAACCTTCTTCTAAAATGACGCTACAAGTTAGATATAAAGGTTTTGCACCACTGACAGCTAAATCATTTATTGTGCCATTAACAGCTAATTCCCCAATATCTCCTCCAGGAAAGAATAGAGGATCGACAACGTAGGAATCAGTAGTAAAAGCAAGTCTATCTCCCTGCTGCAATAAATTCGGTAAATTAAAGCTAGCTTGGTCTTCTAATTGGGAGAGAATGGGGTTATCAAAACTACTTACGAAGATATCATCGATTAAATCTCGCATGGCTTTACCACCACTACCATGTGCCAAGTTAATATTAGTGTCTCGTATTTTTCCTCGACGACGGCGTAGTTTTTCTATTTTCTGAAATAGAGGATTTTGTGGGGAGTTTGTCATCTCAGTTATTAGTTATCAGTTATTGGTTAGTCCATCGATAAATCGAGGGTGTTGTATCCTATTTCTTGTTGGTCATAAAACTTTAGGCTTTTCGTCTACTTTATAGATTAATTGATAAATTTTTTGTTAGATTTAAAATTGATATTTTCTCATTTAATTATTACTTTAATTGGGAATACTATCTAAGTTAGCTGGTTCATAAAATGTTAAACACACACCAGCAGGATCTAATACTGCAAATTCTGGGGTTGCATAAGTGTGGGATGAATTAGCGTTTGAAACCATTGAGAAATCCTTGAAAACTTAGTGAAATCATCCCCTGATTCAGCAACGCCGAAATTATTTCATTCCCCAAGGCTTTACTTCTAACTTCCCATTTGGGTGAATAATCTCCCCTCCCTTTGCCTATAATTAGGTATAGTATGGTTCTAAATCATTAACATATATCCGTAATGCTGTGGACTCAGCTAATTTACTATCCCCATTTTTAATCAAGAATATTTGTGCGTTATCCTTCTCCACAATTGCCATATGAATGGGATTGCCTTCTTGATAAGTGAGTCTTTTTAAAGCCTAAACATTGCTCATAAAATGCGATCGCTTTTTCCATGTCCTCACCAGCATGGATTAAGGGACTAATATTAACGAGAGTATATTTTTTATCAATTGTCATGACTCGATTTAGGGTTGAAGTTTGCAAGGAAATTAACATACCCTGAGTTGGACTTCAACCACTATAAGAGTGAGATTTATACCCCTTTTGCAACGTGTCTACCTTTATGTTTATCGACGTGAAGTGTACCACCCACAGCCCAATTTTCCCGTTCAAATTCATCAATATGAACTGTCACCCATTCTGGTTTTGTACCCATTGTTGCGACTAAAGCATTCGTAATGCCTTGAGCTAGTTCTCGCTTTTTCTCAATAGAATGTCCTTTGGCTATTTGTACGGTAACAAATGGCATAATGTTTCCTCTATGATTGGGTTTGAAAGTTAACGTGGAGATACAGATATAAAATCAGAAAATTTGTGTTGTTACTTTAGGCTTTTCACCAGTATTTTTTGAGAGACTTGTAGAACAACGACCATATTTATAATAAGCAGCGCAAGCACCTTCAGAGGATACCATACAAGTACCGATGGGATTTTCGGGAGTACAAGCGGTTCCAAATACTTTACATTCCCAAGGCTTTAATACTCCTTTCAATATTTCTCCACATTGACAAGCTTTATGATCTGCTACTTTTTGATTAGGCAAAATAAATTTAACTTCTGCGTCAAATTGGGCATATTCTGGACGAATTTTTAATCCAGAATTGGGAATTTCTCCCAAACCACGCCATTCAAATGTATCCCGCACTGCAAATACTTGATTCATTGCTTTTAAAGCAACTTGATTTCCTTCTGGTTGCACTAATCGGTTATATTGATTTTCTACTTCACAGCGATGTTCTGATAATTGCCGCATTAACATCCAAATAGATTGCAAAATATCTAAAGGTTCAAATCCAGAAATGACGATGGGCTTATGATATTGTTTGGCAATAATTTTATAGGGTTGTGTACCTATAACTATACTGACATGACCGGGACCAACAAATCCATCTAGTTGTAAGTCGGGGTTATTTACTAATGCTTGTAAAGCGGGAATCACGAGGACGTGATTAGAAAAGATACTAAAGTTTTTAATGTTTTCTGTGGCGGATTGAAGGATTGTAAATGCTGTGCTGGGGGCTGTGGTTTCAAAACCCAGGGCGAAAAATACTATTTGTTTATTGGGGTTCTCTTTGGCAATTTTCAGGCTATCTAAGGGAGAATAAACCATACGAATATCTGCACCATTTGCTTTGGTTTGGAGGAGGCTGGTGGTGGAACCAGGAACCCACATGGTATCCCCAAATGTGGTAAGAATTACGTTGGTTTGTTGGGAGATATAAATAGCATCGTCTAATCTACCCCTAGGCATGACGCACACTGGGCAACCAGGACCATGGATTAATTCGATATTAGGAGGTAGAATTTCTTCAATACCATATTTAAAAATTGAATGGGTATGTCCACCACATATTTCCATAATTTTTAGCGGAGAGTCACCACTGAGTTTGGCAATTTCTTGGATTAGACTTTGAGCTTTTTGAGGTTCTCTAAATTCGTCAACGTATTTCATTATTGCTTTTTGTGAGAAGACTTATTATTCAGAATTGAATAATACAGATAATACTTTTAAAGTTCGATTTTATTTTCATAATATATATATTTTTTTTTATGACATAATATAGCAATGTTAAATTCTGCTTCATTGTTATAATAACTAAGTTATTTCATTCTAAAAATAAACTACTTACTAATTTTATCTTGTGCTGCGACGACTTCTTCTAGTAACTGTAATGTTTCTGCTGCTTCTTGTTCGTTAATACGATTCATGGCAAAACCAACATGAACTAATACCCAGTCACCCACACAAGATTCTGGCGGATGTTGCTCATTAACAATACAAGCAATATTTACTTGACGTTTGACTCCAGCCACATCAACAATTGCTAATTTGTTATTAGTATCTGTAATTTCGATAATTTTACCGGGAATTCCCAAGCACATATTTTTTACCTAGATTTTGATGAATTTGCAGCAGCTATGATTGCTTGTCCCAAGGATAAACCACCATCATTAGGTGGAATTAAACTATGGATGATGACATTTAGACCCATGTCTTGTAAACCAATTTTTACTTGCTTGAGAATAATCTGATTTTGAAATACTCCTCCTGTTAGTGCAACTTGTTTAATACCATGTTCTTGGCATAACTTTTCTGCTAATTTCACAATAATTTTTACTAATCCATTATGAAACTTAGTAGCAATAATTTCTGGTGCTACTTTATGTTGCAATTCATCAAGTAGAGATTGCCACATAAGCATTGAATCTATACAATAAATATTACCTAAATTCTCAGTCTTAAAGGCATAACTTAGTGTTTCTTCACTATTAATAGAGATATGTTTTTGTGCTATATTCTCCATTTCTATAGCTGCTTGTCCTTCATAAGTAACCTCTTCTGAACAAATACTGATTGCAGCAGCTACGGCATCAAACAAACGTCCTACAGATGAGGTTAGAGGAGAATTTAGTTGTTGCTCTATAGCTCTATTTATTAGTGTTAATGGTTTATTCTTTAAAAGTTTAATTATTGCTATTTCACCATAATCTTGTATTAATTTATCCCAATCGAATGCTGAATTTAACTGGGAATAGGTATTACGCCATGGCTCTTTGATCGCTTTTGTGCCACCTACCATTGCCATGGGTTTAAATGTTGCTAATCGTTGAAATTGCTGATAATCTGCTAACAGAAATTCTCCTCCCCATAAAGTTCCATCTTCACCATATCCCAAACCATCAAAAGCAATACCAAGAATAGGGGAAGAATCTAAAGGTAGATGATTTTCTGCCATACAAGCAGCTATATGAGCATGATGATGTTGAATGTATTTAATGTGAATTTTATTTGCTACTGCTAACTGTTTGCCTAATTTACTTGAGAGATATTCTGGATGTTTATCGATCGCAACTATTTCTGGTTCATGCTCAAATAGGTTTAAATACAAATTTAATGTTTGTTGGTAAGCGTTAAAGGCAGCAGCGTTTTCTAAGTCACCTAAATGTTGGGATAATATTGCTTGCCCGTCTTTTAATAAACAAAAGGTATTTTTTAACTCTCCACCCATGGCTAATACTGGGGGTATATTAGTAAACCCTGGTGGTAAATTGATGGGTTCTGGTGCATATCCTCTAGCACGACGGAGTGTTTGTAATTTATTATCCGTTACCCGTACCACAGAATCATCTACTCGGTTAACTATATCCCGATTATGAAAGATAAAATAGTCAGCAATTTTCCCTAACTTCTCTTTAGCTTCGTCATTATCAAGACATTGTGGCTCATCAGAAATATTGCCGCTAGTGAACACTATAGGCTGATGCATCCGGTTTAAAATTAGATGGTGCAGGGGGGTGTAAGGTAACATAAAACCAAGGCGATTTTGCCCTGGTGCAATGGAGTCAGAAAGGGGACGAGTTTCCTGCTTTTTTTCAGTTGTTATATCTGCTACTATGAGTTCTTTTGCTCGCAACAATACTATAGGTGCTGCGGGACTTATTAATAATTCTTCTTCTTGAGGAGAAACATGACAATACTGTTTAATTATGTCAATATCCCGCGCCATTAGTGCAAAGGGTTTGTGGTAACGCAGTTTGCCTTCGCGCAATTTTTGTACGACCGTATCATTGGTAGCATCACAAGCTAAGTGAAAACCACCAATACCTTTGATGGCGACGATTTTCCCTTTTTGCAACAGCGTACATACAGCGTCCACATCATCCAGCATGGAGAACATAGAAGCCGTAATTGGTTTACCGTCAGCCCTTTCTAACCAAGCTTGGGGACCACAAATATGACAAGCTGTGGGTTGGGCATGAAAGCGACGATTTTCAATGTCCTCATATTCTTTGTTGCATTCATTACACATAGGGAAACCCCCCATGCTGGTGTTGCACCTATCGTAGGGAATGGCGCGGATAATGCTGAGACGAGGACCGCAATGGGTACAATTGGTAAAAGGATAGCGATAGTAGCGACTGTAGAGGCTAAATATTTCTTGTTGGCATTGTGGACAGGTAGCTGCGTCGGGAGAAATGGCTGTTTTGACTTGGCTGTTAACGCTGTGAGTAATGACGAAATCATCGCATTTTAACTCACCTTGGTAAGGTTGACGTATCAATTGGGTAATCTTCCCCAGGGGTGGACATTCTTGCTGTAACTTAGCTACAAATTCAGTAATTGCCGACTCTTTCCCCAATACCCGAATTAATACCCCTTTTCCATCGTTGCAAACATCACCAAATAAACCACAAGCTTTCGCCAAACGATAAACCGTGGGACGAAAACCCACCCCCTGTACAGTACCGCGAACTCTGATTGATTCAGTCTTCATGGTTCAAACGCCATAGTAGAATACGGTTATTGCCAGAGTCACTAATTATAGCCGTGTTACCACAAAATTTAATTCCATAACACCAATTGAGACTATCTCGCTTTGGTATACCAAAATCCCGATTTTCTCCCTTACTCACAAAGTCAAACTGTCCCGCGTTCGCATCGGCATCTTTACCTTGTAAAGTTAAAATAGATTCAGGCTTTTCCCAGCCTAACAACCTTGAGTTTGCCGTATCTGCAACAATTAACCAGTCATCAACTACATCTACACCATAGGGCATACTTAAACTACTTGCAGTGGGGAAATATACACCTTGATTCATTTCCACAAAATCAAAAGTTTTTTGACCTAAAACCGCACTACAGGGAGTATTATTTTCTGTTGGTATTCCTTCCCAAATCATGACTCGGTTATTACCCGCATCAGTGACTACTAAGTTCTCTTCCCACAAGGTAATATCATGACACCAACGCATACTAAAAGCCGTGGGACTTCCTCCACCATTTTCATTCCGAAATGTCATATTTGGCTGTCCCAATACCATATCAGCAGGTTGTCCATTTTCTGTAGGGAATTGATGCCAAATCAATACCCGACGATTTCCTGTGTCAGCAACAAATAGTTTACCTTGATAGTAAAAAACACCATAACACCAATGTAAGGTATTCACTGCTGCTTGTTGCTTTCCCCGATTAGGTTGATTATCAATAAAATTATTTTGTCCTAATACCAAATCTGCTGGTACATTATTATCTTCTGGAATATTTTTCCAAATTAAAATGCGGTGGTTCCAAGCATCAGCTACTGCCATTCCTGTACCTACCCGACAAATTCCTGTAGGTACGCTAACAGTTGTTTTTCCTGGTATACCTTTGGCATTTTGTCCTTCATGGAAAAAGTCTGGTTGTCCAATTACCCAATCTGCTGGTTGACTATCCTGTGTAGGAACATTTCGCCATCCTAATAAGCGATGATGTCCTGTATCTGATACCCATAAAGGACCATTTTCTGATAGTAAGCAGGCACTGCGAGGACTAAACATTTCTACAGCACTAGGAGCAAGGGGTATGGCTAATTCTCCCGGTTGAATATGTTTACCTAAAATAACTGCTGCGCCACGGGATGATAGGGGTAATGATTGAGAATTTTCTATTATTGCTGATTTTAATTTTGCCATGGGATTAATCTTAATTATTTTGTCCATGAGAGGCTATTGTTAAATAATAATATGAATTAATCTATGATATTTGTACACTTAATAGCTTTATCTTAACGTAATATTTACATACTAGTTTATATTAATTATTAAGATATAAAAAAACATATATTTAACTATTTTTAAGCTCTACAAACACCATGTTTTCTTCAAGTTTTAATGGATATGGCTGTAAAGATACATCTGAGAATGTTAAAGATTCCCCTGTATCCAACCGATACTGAAATCCATGGGAAGGACAAGTAATAACTCCATCCTCTACATTATCTGTGTCTAGGGGTGACGCTAAATGAGTACAAATATTCCGATAACAAGTAATATTCATACCTTGGCGATATAAAATCAGAGACTCTCCCTCTATTTGTACTGGCAAGACACTAAGTTCTGGAATCTTGTCAATATCTGTTACTTTGAACCAACTAGATGTTGTTTCTTGGGAAAATGGACTAGTAATATCATGATTCTTAATCCCATGACTAGAATTATTGGTAACAGCAATAACCCTAGTAATTTCTCGGCAATGGGTTTTAATAGCTTGTTCTACCCCTTGATATAAAGTTAAAGTAGAAGCTGGACAGTTACTACAACTTCCCATTAATCTGACTTCCACCGTATCTGGTGGTTTAATCGCGACTAATTCTACATCACCATTATGACTTTTTAATCCAGGACGAACTTCATCTAATGCAGTCTGAATACGCTGCTCTAATGGTGGTTTCGGTGGTTTGATTAATTCATGATAAAGCAGTACTGCATATACCACTTCATCTTTAACTGCATGGCGTAAAGAAGTCATTGATTCTTGCTTGACACTTTTAATTAAGCGAGTTATTGCTTCTTTATGTAATTCTTCAATCGCCCTTTTTAGTGCAAATGCAACTCCTCGCTGTGTTTCATCCCAGTCAGCAATAATTGCTTCAAATTGACTAATTTCTGTTACTAGTTCCTCAAGTGAAGTCATTCGTTAAATAATTTTAGATGTTAGATTTTGGATTGACTCCATAGATAAAATATAGGTAAGAATAATCTTAGTAAAATGTACTGCTACATTCAAAGCGCAAGTATTACTAATTTGTATTACCTTATATTAAAGTCTTTCAGCAAAGCAGGCATTAATGCACCAGCAATTAAACTTGATACTATTATTGTTGACCATAATGGTATTTTAGCTCAAGTGATCAATCCCATTAAATAAGAACCAATACCAACAGCGGTCGCCGTTTTTTGGGTAAAAGAAAATGGGTCGCGTAGTAGCTTACCTTGAAAAAATCTTTTTTTGTCATACCATGCAATTTTAAACATAATATATTCTAATTAAACTAGCCAAATTTGTATCAAAATTAAACCGAAAATTATAATAGTAATCACAGCACAAGGAGCAGACAAAGACCCAAATCTGACAGAGAATTCATAACCTACTTCTCTCCCAAATAACAACATACTGCTCATACACCACTAACCATGGATAAAATAATCGCTATGAATAACCACATAATCCCTGTAATTAAGGGAATTTATCCAGAGACTAAGCTGGTTATTAAGTTTGTCATTGGAGATTCCCCTGTTTTATTATCTGTTGATTAGTAGTTAATATTGAAATGATTGTTAACTAGTAATTTACCCCTATTACTTGATTAATTTCTTGCAGTACTTGGGCAACTACCTTTGCTTGTTCTAATTGTTGATATTGCGTAAATAGCTCTAAAGCCTCTTGGTAGCAATCACGAGCTTTTAAGAGATTTTGATGATTCTCTGATTCTGGATTTTCTACATGATCTGGCAAGTTTAAGAAGGCATTTGCTTTGTTAGAAATAGTGTTGGCATATTCTAGAGGTGTATCTCTGGCATTACGCACTTTTAAGGCTTCATCATAAGCTGCAACTGCCCGCAAATTATTCTCTACTGGATAAATACTCTGTAAATATTGCAAAGCATTACCCAAATTGTTTTGCAACATTGCATATTCTTTGGGATGCTCAATTAAATTAATGTGCTTCAGGGCTGACTCAAATGTCTGCACAGCCAAATCCTGACACATGGACTTTTGTTCCTTAGCCGCAGGTATGGACAGGTACGCTATCGCAATATTATTGTACAAGATGGCGTATTCTTGGGGATATTCTTTGGAGGTAAACACCTGCAAAGCATCCTGATATACTTTGATGCTATCTCCCATCTTTGCCAGGTTCAATTGCGCCAATGACTGCAATACTAACCCCAAATTCATCTGCGCTTCTGCTATTTCTTCCGGTGCAGCCAACTTTTGCAAAATTGGTATTGCTTGTTCATAACCTGCTTTGGCTTGTAATAACGATTCTGTCCCTTCATCCGGTATTGTTCTTAACGCCCGAGCTTTTCCCACCTGAGCACGGGCTTTGAGGAGCGGATAGTCCTCACCACACATCTCCTCAGCCCGGTTAGACAACTCAACGGCATTCCATAAATCTTGGGTAGCCTTTGGTTTTTTCTGAAATCCATGGGCTAGTTCAATCAGCATCTCGATTTTTTCTAACGTTGTTGCTGATTCTGAGGCAATTGCGTCAAGTGCTGCCTTCACGGTTGAATCGGTAGTAGTGGGAACCATGTCACTATGTCTCAATAATTGAGTTAGAGTTGTCTGAGCCCTTAAACAAGAAAGGATGAGCTTTTGCTCAATCAGCCCAGGTTTACACCTAGGATTAAAGCCCCAAGTTCAAATACAAAGTCTGATAAATCAGATAAAAATAGGCAGGGGAGTAGGTTTACCCTGCGGGAAAGACTTTGGCGTAAAACGTGATTGGTTTATAAGTCTTGGAACTAGTTTTAAGAGAACTGTTCTAATAATATGATTATTCATTTTTTTTTCTGTCAATAATATACAAAATAAAGATTTATTAATGTCTTGCAAATATCTACTTTTAAATATGTAAAAATCGGATTTATCACAAGTGAGAAAAAAACACTTGGATGAGCCAGATTTAGGATCAATTAATTGGCACATTGTCAAATTCCTTGCAGATGACAAGGACTACCAAGTAAAAACCCAGTATACAAAAGATATACAAAATACATTCAAATGTAAATATATTTAAACCCGAACAAAATAGTGATAAAAATTGACACACAAAATTTTTGGGTTAAATCAAATAAAAAAACGCAGCAGGAGAGTTATTTAAAATCAGAGAGCGCTATTACTTATTAATCCAATCATCTAATTAACCAGTACAAAGGACTCGAGAGAAACGCTCATAAATCATTGTAACGCCATTGCTTATAAGGGCAAGCACTACTAATTGCAATTAAAAGTCTTTGTTTGCAAATCGTAATCACAGCCCCTAGCTTTAATCATTTTGTGCGTATAGTTCCAATTGTTGCATTTTTGAATTCTGTATTTACTAAGCACTTTTCTCCCAGGTTATTCAGTAAAATGTAGGCAATAGTTGTAAAGCATAAACGTAATTGGTTCCCCTCAAATCTATGTATACTTGTTATATCACTTTGTAAATCTAATTTTTGTTCTTTGAGATAATTTTCCGGCGTTGCCTCGCGGACAGTCTTTTTGAGTATAAAGTCCCCCTGGAGGAATTTGTTTAATGGAGAGCGAAGTCACTACAAATCGATGATTGACTTCTTCATTGCTATAATCGACATTGGCTACTACACGACGACTACGGCTCCAACTGTCTAATGTTTGATAGTCAGGAGAACAATACCAAACTGAGTTATTAACAAAGGCTGCCGCATCTTTTTTAAATCTGCTTCTCCAGGAAATAAGCTTTTAAAAAACTCTACTATGGGTTGTATTTTTTGTGAATATTCTTGTGACGCACGATACTGAATTGGTTGCGATAGCTGGAGTAGACGAGGATTTTCAGCAAGTCCGAACACATAAGGTTATTTTTTAAAAATAAATTACCAGCGAAAGCGGTTGAATAAAGATATACCATTTGGGCAACAGTGGATTTCGCTCTAATCTAGACTCGACTTATTTCATAACTTTCTTTCTTAGAGAAATCCCTTTTTGGTAAACAGTTTTACTTAAACTCAACATAGGATATAAGCCTTTCTAAATCATACTCGAAGCCGAGGAAAGCATGAGTTCAACATCAACAAGCTTTGCCCCCCCCCATTCCAATGCTGGTCAAGAATACCCCAACAACCCTCTATGGGATTGTATTTACTATGGTAAGGAGCATAGTAAAGCAATTGAATTGGTATATTTAGGAGATCAACAAACTCAACCATCCTTTTTTTTTATTGAGTTTTTACTCCACTACTTTCCGGACCATTATCAACTTTAATTTGTATCAGTTCGGTATCCTGCTTTTGTTCTGGTGTGATTGTCTTTCACCATTGAATTAGAGTATCAACAATAAAATTCCTGGTTTTATAAGAAGAATTACCAAAGTTAATATAGAATAATTGCCCACTATCTTCTTCATCAATAATCCCACAGGGAGTATATTTTTCTGTGCATCCCATATCATAATCCTGAGCTTGATTGTCTCCTCTGGTTTTTCCACCACGAGAATAACCCCCGATATTAACGGTAGCTTTGCAATCTATGCTTAGTTGTTTGACTTTGACGCTTGTTTCTTCATTGCAGCTCAAATTATTTGATGTTGTTGAAGATATGATCTGTTTGTGCGATTTTTTTTGAGGTTTGGCTTTTACTACTTTACGAAGACCATAGCCCATTCGATTCAATACTTGTGCCATTGTACTGGTGCAAGGCAATTGCTCCTGGCTAAATCCCTGTTCTTTGAGTTTTTCTAGTGCGGATGTTGCTGTTAACCGGGTATAGGCTAAGGAAGTTTTAAATGTTGGGTGTTGTTGAGAATCAGATTCTGCAATTTGTCCCAGGGATAATGCCACAAGAGAAGAAGTTGTTTCTCCTGGCAACGCTTTGGTGTGCGAAAGGCTGATTGTAATCCCACACAGATTATCCCTGTTCTTTTTTCCCCTAACCCTAACTCTATATTTTCTCTACCGCAACCGAATACTGTTTGTGCTAACCTTGCTCTACCTTGGCAATATTTCAACGTCATCTGAGCTTGAAAGCCCCGACGTTCTACTCCATTCATTTTCGATGCTGCCAACCGCAAGTCTTCTATTTGTTTGTGATCTTGTTAATGATTTGGGTTCCTCTGGTGGGTCTAGCATACTCCAAAATACTTGCCCCTGTTCTTTTACTCATCAACATTACATCTTACTTCCATTGGTAAATTCTTTATTATAAATTACCTAATCAATATCAGTTTCATCTTCACACCAAGCCATTATCTCTTCTCTGGAATAAGCACTATCCATCCCCAGGGATAATAATTTTCACCTTTTTCCATCGAGAGCGTATTATTTTTATTACTCTTTCTAATTCTTCTAACCCCCATGCTTCCGGGTCTAAGTTGGATGCACGAAGTTTTGCAGCAAGTAAATGTTTACCACAAAAAATATAAAGGGGAGCATAACAATATCCTTTGGGCACCTCGAAAAATTGAGCAATTAGCTTGCGAGATCAGAGTATAGGGAGAGCAGAAGCTGGGGTTAAATCGCCATGGAATAAAAAAAATCGGCGAACTTGAACAGCGATACCAGAAGTTAGAAAGCAAGAAGACCCTGTTGATGAAGTTAGACGAGACGGTGCCGTGGTCATAATTTCGTCCGATTTTAGAACAAGTGCATGACAAGGCCAGAAAAAATAATGCTGGGCGAAAGCCCATAGATGCAATAGTCATGTTCAAAATCCTTGTGCTGCAACAACTGTAAAACATCAGTGATGAAGAACTGGAGTACCAGGTCAATGACCGACTATCGTTCATGAGATTTTAGGCTTGGGGCTAGCAGAACCAGTACCAGATGCAACTACAGTTTGGTTATTTCGGCAACAGTTGAAGCAGCAGGGTATTATTGAAGAAGTGTTTGAGCAATTAATTTGATCGCGACCTGAGAGACCAAGGCTACCAAGCTAAGGGGGGTCAAATAGTAGATGCCACACTGATTCCAGTTCCCAAGGAGAATAATACTAAGGAAAAGAAGCAAAAACTTGCCCAAGGAGAAATTCCCGAAAGTTGGCAGCAAAAGCCTCATCGCTTGTCCCAGAAGGATACCAATACTCCCTGGACAAAAAAGAATGGTCAGAGTTCCTTTGGTTATAAAAACCACATCAGTATCGATGTGGAGTACGGTTTTATTCATCGCTATCAAGTAATGGATGCCTCAGTGCATGATTCCCAAGTGTTAGGGGCACTGTTGGATGAGCAAAACCAGGGGGAAGAGGTTTGGGCAGATAGTGCCTATCGTAGTGAATCTATTGAATGGATTCTACAGATTTTACAATTCCTCAGTCACATTCATGAACGAGCCTACCGGAATCATCCATTGAGTGCAAAACACAAAGAAGAGAATCGAGAGCGTTATCAATTCAGAGCAAAGGTCGAACACATTTTTGGTCACTGGGTTAATGAAATGGGAGGCAAGTTAATGGGTTCCATTGGTAAGCACTCAGTCAAGGCGACTATTACAGTGAAGAATTTAGTCTACAACTTCAAACATTATGGATTTTGGGAGAATCAAAATCCTAAAGCTGTGGGATAATTGCGTCTAAATTGGCTCTTTTTAGCCAGATTTCAAATACAAATCGTTCCGGTTGAGCTATTTTTTGCCCAACTTCACTTTCTTGTAGTTCTTCGAACCCCCTCAGATTACCTAAGAGTTGATTAATCGAGGTCCCCCTTTGTAATACGGATTAAAGAATCTTTCTTCTTGATGACCATGAACTAAATCATCCGTCACATCTAAATCTATTATTATCTGTCGCGGTGGCTGATGATAAGATTCTAAAAATAGCTCAACTAAAAGTGTTTCTATCGCCTTAGCATCATAGTCAATACGATGATACCGACTATTTTCTCTTGAAGATACGTCTTCTGGACAATGTTCGAGACGATTTAAGGTGCTTTTCCTCGCCAAAGTGGTTAATTCTTGTTCTGAGTTAATAACCTTTCCTACCGCAAGTGCGAATATTGGATCGTGGGCGTTGCATAAGTGGGGGATGATTTCACTAAATTTTCAACGATTTCTCAATGGTTTCAAATGCTAATTCATCCCCCACCTTCTGCAAGGCCTGGATCGTGACGTAGAATTTCATGGTCATTTATGTCTTCATACCCCATGATTAAGCCATATGTATATCCTTTGTGCAATTAAGTTATGAAGTGGATATAAAACTTTATTGGGGTCTCGGTAATCTTTGAAACATCTTGCAAATCGTGATGTTATTTCTCTTTTTCTGTCTAGTTCCGCAATTAATGTTAACTAACCCTGCATCGGATGTTACAGGGTCTCCCTTTAAATTGACTACAACTGGACATGACTTTACCTGTCCAAATACAAACTGTTCCGGTATAGAATGATTTTTATTTGGGGTCATCCTTTAAACTGCTGAGATTCTTTTGCAATATACATACATTTTGGCAGTTTTAGACCCCTCTTTTTTCAATTTTGGTGAGAAATCCGGGATTAGTTTTTCCTTTTTAAGGAAGTGGAAGCATCTTGCTCTCACTACAGTCTAACTACACTCTCCCTACAGTATTTTTACTTATCACATCACCATTAATATGGTGATGTGATAAGTAAAAATACTGTAGGATTTATTTCCTCAACTGTTACTACTAACTCTGAAAAAAGTTGAGAATCAAAAGCCCCAATATCATGGCAGGAATTACGCCAGCCGGAGCAAATAAACTGCCCAACATAGCAGAGAATTGATAACCTATCTCTTTCCCACCTATGACCATGCCACTAATTGCGCCACCAATCATAGATATAACGATCGCAATTAGGAACCATATCATTCCTGTTATCAGGGTAATGTCACCAAAGA
Source organism: Richelia intracellularis (assembly GCA_000613065.1). GTDB lineage: Bacteria > Cyanobacteriota > Cyanobacteriia > Cyanobacteriales > Nostocaceae > Richelia > Richelia intracellularis_B. The sequence goes on from CBZS010000527.1 coordinate 14,950, forward strand.
CCAAGTTTGTGAGTATATCTGCCATGGTTCAGTTCTGAATTGAAAGGTGTAAATTATGAGTAAATTAATACTCATAAACTGCGAACGCTCGTGCAAGACTATCTCCAGGATGAGCTGAAGGTAAATATCTCCTGGAATCATCTATAAACCTCGGATGCAGAGGCTATATTTAATATAAAAAAACCATAATTTTAATTGTAAAACAAAAATATACTTTTTGATAAAAACATCAAAAAATGTTCATAAAATTATAATGTTATACAATTACTTTTTTCTATTTTCAAAAAGCAATAAAAATAGCAATTTTTATATTGTATTTAATCCTGTTAAGATAATTGAAAAAAAATCAATAATACGTAATTATAAAAGAACAAAAATAAATGGAACTCTGCAAGGTAAGTCACCGCAATTCAGTGCAATTAGCAATATACAAAACTACCGATGACTAACGTATTATGGTTGCAAGGTGGTGCCTGTTCCGGGGACACCATGTCATTTCTTAACTCCGAAGAACCCACAGCTTGTGATTTAATCGCAGACTTTGGCTTCAACATCCTGTGGCACCCATCCTTGGGATTAGAATTAGGAAACAACTTACAAGCACTTTTATGGGACTGTGTTCTAGGTAAAACACCCGTGGATATCCTGGTATTTGAAGGCACCGTTGTTAACGCTCCAAACGGTACTGGAGAATGGAACAGATTTGCTGATCGTCCCATGAAAGAGTGGTTAACCGACTTGTCTAAAGTGGCTAAATTTATCGTTGCTGCTGGTGATTGTGCTTCTTGGGGAGGCATCCCAGCCATGGAGCCAAACCCTACCCAATCCCAAGGCTTACAATTCCTCAAACGCCAAGAAGGAGGCTTCTTAGGGAAAGATTTTGTTTCCCAAGGGGGATTACCAGTAATTAATATCCCTGGATGTCCTGCCCATCCCGACTGGATTGCTCAAATACTAGTAGCGATCGCCACTGGACGGATTGGAGATATTGCCTTAGATGAGTTGCATCGCCCCAAAACCTTCTTCAGAACTTTTACACAGACTGGATGTACTCGTAACGATCACTTTGCCTATAGAGCATCTACTCACCAATTTGGCGATCGCACAGGATGTCTGTTTTATGACTTGGGTTGTCGTGGACCCATGACTCATTCTTCCTGTAACCGGATATTGTGGAATCGTGTTTCCTCTAAAACTCGCGCTGGAATGCCTTGTCTTGGTTGTACAGAACCGGAATTTCCTTTCTATGACCTCCAACCAGGAACTGTCTTTAAAACTCAAACCATATTCGGAGCTCCCAAAGATTTACCTCCAGGGTCAAATAGAAAAGACTATGCCGTAATGACGGTAGTAGCAAAAAACACTGCTCCTGATTGGGCAGAAGAGGAATTTTTCACTGTTTAGTGGCTAGTAAATACTTTTGGTGCTTACTACTAACAAATAAGTACTCACATAATGTGTAACTTTATCTTGAGTACCCTCCTGAAAAATAAAGGAGGGCTAATGAGGATCTAAGGTTTATTTCAGGTAAAAATACCCTAGCTTGGGGGGATTGGGAAATAAAACTAGCATCCTCTAGCTTTTTCCTTGGGAAATTAACGAGGGAGGGATGAGACAAGTCGCATACAACCCCTAAGTAATAGGAAACAGGTATGGCAGTTCAAAGATTAGATATTTCGCCCGTTGGTAGAGTAGAAGGCGATTTAGATGTTCGAGTAGATATAGAAGATGGATATGTAATTAATGCTTGGACTCAAGCAGAACTTTTCCGAGGATTTGAAGTCATTTTACGGGGTAAAGATCCAAAAGCAGGATTAATTGCCACACCTAGAATATGCGGTATTTGTGGAGGTTCTCACCTCACCTGTGCATCTTGGGCGTTGGATACGGCTTGGCAAACAGAAGTACCCCGCAATGCTATTTTAGCTAGAAATCTTGGTCAACTTGTCGAAACTATTCAAAGTATACCCCGTTATTTTTATGGTTTATTTGCGATCGACCTAACCCATCAAAATTATAATAATAGTCCTTTCTACGAAGAAGCTGTCCGTAGATTTGCAGCTTTCACAGGTAAACATTATGAGCTTGGTGTGACCATTTCTGGTAAGCCTCTAGAAATTTACGCCCTACTTGGCGGACAATGGCCCCACAGCAGTTATATGGTGCCTGGTGGCGTGATGTGCGCCCCAACTTTGACCGATATCACCAGAGCTTGGTCGATTTTGGAGTATTTCCGCACTAATTGGTTAGAACCAGTATGGTTGGGTTGTTCTTTAGAAAGATATGAAGAAATCAAAACCTATGATGACTTTATAGCTTGGATAGATGAAAGTCCCAGTCACCGAGATTCCGATTTAGGTTTCTACTGGCGTATGGGTTTTGATATTGGTTTAGATAAGTATGGTGCTGGTGTTGGTAAATATACAACCTGGGGATATCTACCCCATGAGGATAAATATCAGCACCCTACAATTAAGGGAAGAAACGCAGCTGTGATTATGAAGAGCGGTGTTTATGACAGTTTTACTGATATCCACACTTTAATGGATCATAGTTTTACTCGGGAAAATACTACCCACTCTTGGTATGATGAAGGTACAGCGGACGTTCACCCCTTCGATCGCGTTACTAGACCTACCGAGAATAATACTAAAGATTTTGATAACGCTTATTCTTGGTCAACAGCAGTACTTCATAAAGACTACGGACGTTTAGAAGTAGGAGCCTTAGCCCGTCAATTGGTAGCAGGGGGAACCCATGGCGAGTCCTGGCAACACTATGATGGTTTTATTCTGGATGCTTTCAAACAGTTGGGTGGCGCTAGCTCTCACCTCAGACAACTAGCTAGGGTTCACGAAATAGTCAAATTATATCGTCAAGCAGAACGTTGTTTGCGGGAATTTCGTCTTAACGATCCTTGGTATATTGAACCTGAAGAGAAAGATGGTGTGGGTTGGGGTGCAACAGCAGCAGCTCGTGGTTCTTTGTGTCATTGGGTAGAAATTGAGGGAGGTAAAATTAAGAATTACCAAGTTATTGCTCCCACCACCTGGAATGTAGGACCCCGTGATAGTCAGGGAGTCCGGGGACCAATTGAAGAAGCCTTAATTGGTACGCCAATTCAGGATGTAAACGATCCAGTTGAGGTTGGACACGTTGCCCGTTCCTTCGATTCCTGTTTAGTTTGTACCGTTCATGCTCATGATGCCAAAACAGGTGAAGAGTTAGCAAGATTTCGGACTGCTTAACAGACAAAGCCCACATATGCGGGCTAATTACTGGAGTTTAGACTAAATTTTAGGGTTTCAATCAATTTTATCGAAAGCAATTGGGACTTGAAACCCACACATCAAGAACCATAGAGAGTTTGGAATGTTTAAAGAGTACTGAATTTTTTGTATTTTCGGTCGAGTTTGAGTAACTCAGTGCGAACGGCAAACTATTCAAAAAGTCTTGATATCGCAAAATTACCTCATCGCACTGGCTCAAGATAATTGTCTTGATATTATTCAAATACTTATACAGAAATAGTTTCAAGCGATTGAGTCAATGTAAAAATTTGAGTTTGGTGAGGTTCTAGCAATCTTGAATTAGTCTAAAGTTCAGTAATAAATCTTGTGAACCCACCTGCGTGGGTTTTACTATGGTAGCCCCAGGCTTCCAGGCTGAGGGGGGTATTTGTAAATTATGCTTCTTGTTGGGGGAGCTGTTCCATTTGTGCTAGCTGCTTTTCTTTATCCAATCTGCGTTTCTTGGCATAAAGTTGAATCGTCACAGCCATTAAAATTACCAAACCAAAAATTAACCAAGCTGTAATATCTGTAGGCAAACTATTCTTAAATACCGCCAACATCACAATTACAACTAACATAAGAGTAGGTGCTTCATTCATGGCACGCATTTGTTGGCTAGTCCAATTACACTTGCCCTGCTCTAATAATTTCACCAATCGGGCACAATAAAAATGGTAACCCAATAGTAAGGCAACAAATCCCAGTTTGAAATGCAACCATGTTTGGTGTAAGAAATTCGGTTGCGTTACTAATAAACCGATCGCACAAACCACCGTTACCAACATCCCCGGTGTGGTGATGATGTTGAACAGGCGTTTTTCCATAATCTGATATTGATTTTTCAGGATTGTGTTTGCCGGTTCTGGTTCCTGTTCGGCTTCAATGTGGTAGATAAATAGCCTTACTAGGTAAAATAACCCCGCAAACCAAACTACTACGCCAATGATATGAAATGCTTTAAACCAGGTATATGCCATGATTCGTAACCTTGATAAATGATAAATATGCTTCTTATTACTCAGGTTACGGCAAAATCCTCTGCGGTAATGGGGATTTCTATATAAAGAAGTATGAAGTCAAGCTATAGCACTACGAAAACTAGGTTGGGAGATGCCTAAACGCTGACACCTATGAAAAACAAACTTATTACTTATTAGTTGCACGTAGTGCCATAACTGTCATGCTCTGACAACAGTAACAGAACGCCGAGTTTCTTTAGTTAAAACCTGAGTATTCAAACGTTCAACCATGGGTAAAGCCTGACTACAGGCATCAAAAATTACTAACCAACCCGAGTTGACTCCCAATCTTGCCAAATAGGAGTTTTACTGTTCAATATTATCAAACAGATTTTGCCGTAGGTAGTTGTCTGCCCTAGTTAATAATGGCAAAACCAGTAAAATTCATAAATAAGCCATAAATAGCACCAGGAACAGCCATATCTGGATTATTCAATAGTCCCGCAGCGATCACAATTGCTAATGCCCCATTTTGAAATCCTACCTCAATGGCAATACATATTTGTTGGGGAATATTAAGCTTACACAGTTTACTTACGGATACTCCAGCCAAAATTGCCAATAAGTTCAACAAAACTAGCCCTAAACCAACTTGAATAATAAATGCCGGGAGACGATTCCATTCTTTGATCAGAATCAGATCGATTATAGTAATAAGGTGATTTAGAAGAAAGAATTTACCAATGGAAATAAGATGTAATGTTGATGAGTAAAAAAACAGGGGCAAGTATTTTGGAGTATGCTAGACCCAGCAGAGGAACCCAAATCATTAACAAGATCACAAATAGAAG
>CBZS010000528.1 GCA_000613065.1 Richelia intracellularis
CGGCTTTGGCAATGGTTATGGGTTTGTGTTTGCTAGTTTACAGCCTAGGTCACAGGGCATTACGCCAATCTCTAAAACCAGGCTCTCAAACAATTCAAAATCAGTTAGGTAAACCAACTGCCACTCCTACTTTAGGTTGGGTGTTTCAATGTTTCATGTCAATTCATTTATTAATCTTCGCTTCTTTGAAACAGATTTCCAACCTCAGTGAACAGCGGTGCTGGATTATACAGTTTTTTGGTGCTCCCTGTCGTAAATATTATCTTCTTTGCTAACTAACCTGCGGAATGTGGGTTATTTATTAGGTTGACGTTCTAAACTGGCTTCCATGGTACTATTGAGAAAATGACCTGCTATAATTCCACTCGTTAAGTGGTAACTATCATCACTAATTCTATGCAGTGTTTCAAAACCACTACGACGTTGCCGATCGCTTAGTACCCAATAACGCTGCACAATACTATCTGGACAGATCCAGCCTTCCCCTTCCACCTGTCCCAGAGAACCGTGTTGCAGTAAAAAAGTGTATTGTCTTTCTCCGCGATCAAAACGACCTTTATACTGGGAAGCAATATGAGGGCTATCACCGGGAAAAATTAGTTTTGTTGCCATGGTAAACCAATTATCTCGATTCCATGCGACTAAAATCATCCCTTTAAAGTTGATTGGCATTTGATTCCGTTCCAGCCAACTTCCTTGTAAAATCCAACGTCCTGGTTCTAATAAAAAGGTATGGTTCATGTTAGTTATCAGTTAGTACTTATTCTTGTTTCCATCAGCAAATTGACGGTAAAAATTATTTTTATCTCTGGTTAAGAGGCGATTAACAATAACATTCCATGACCAAGAACAAGATTCTGGATGGAAATTTAATATACTATAAATTTACTAATTAATCTAAGTAGTGTATCTCTCCAAAGGCTTATTATAATCACCTAAAAGTACATCTTTTTGAGCCCCAGTGGTATTGGCTAAGTTACCAGTAACACCTTGTTGTTGCCAGTATGCTAACACGGCAAAAGCTATCGCTTCCTTGAAATCTGTACTGAGTCCTACCTCATCTGTGGTTAACACAGATGTAGATCGTAATAAAATTTGCAATCTACTTTTTAAGTAAAGGTTGCGGCTACCACCTCCACACAAAAATACCTGATGGGGCATTTGTTGTAAAAAGTTTTGGTAGCTATGGGCAATACTAGCCGCAGTTAATTCGGTTAAAGTTGCCAATAAATCAGCTGGTGAAAGCTGATAATATACACTATCTTGTATACATTGTTCCCAATAATTTTGTCCAAATAACTCTCTACCAGTCGATTTGGGTGGTGGTAAGTGAAAATATTCTTGTTGTAGCCATTGTTTAACTAGGGATTCGCAAGGAGTACCGCTTGCTGCCCAAGCTCCATCTTTGTCGTAAGTTTTGGCTCCTCGACTCAAATGTTTTACTGCTAAATCTAATAAGCTATTGCCTGGACCTGTATCCCATGCTCTAATTCCTGTTAACCAATTTTCGCCTCTGGGTGGGATATAAGTAACATTACCAATACCACCAATATTTTGGATACATCTAGTTTTATATGGGTGGGAAAGTAAAATGCATCTACGCGAGGAACTAGGGGAGCGCCGTGACCTCAACTGCGATATCAGCAGCCCGGAAGTTGCTAACGGTAGGGATACCAGTGATATTTGCTATAGTTACACCCTTCCCAATTGCATACTGTAGCCAAGGCTAATCTTGCCTCTCACGGGTGTTTATCGATACACGGTTTGACCA
>CBZS010000529.1 GCA_000613065.1 Richelia intracellularis
ATCGAAGTAATTCATTTAGCTGGTATATGGTTTTGCTGCCAAACCCTATATTTGGTCTTATCCTTAAAGCCAGGGTGGTCAATATGTGAAACTCAAATTTAAAAATCCTGGGATTATACAAAAATATTTGGCGTTGCATAAGTGCGGGATGAATTAGCGTTTGAAACCATTGATAAATCGTTGAAAATTTAATGAAATCATCCCGGACTTATGCAACGCCAAATAAGCAAATTTCCTGATTTTAGAAAATGAGTTAATCATGGCTTAGATATCAATGCAAAAAAATATTACATTTATGTTTATTTTGTACTTAATTTTTTCTTTGTGTTTCATTATTAGCTTTGGATAGGAAAAATCAAAACCGGAAAGCTATTTCAGGTAATGGGAACTGATACTACAACCCCAACATTCCAACATAATTCGACAGAAATAGAGTCCTAATTATGAACTTCCTGATTTTTCCGTACCTTGGGATCACTTGTGAAATAGATTTTTCGTAGTTTCTAACTCCAGTATCCTAATTGTCTATGTTTACAAGTACGCGTTCGCTAGTACCTCAACTGGTGCCACAACAAGGTAGGGGTTTAGCTTAAGCTGTCACCTATAAACCCTATGGTGTGTTCCATCAATCTGATCTGAAAAGATGTTGAAGTTTGACAAAATTGAAAATAGGGACTAGAGAAGAGATATTTTCAAATTCCTCATAACCATTTCTAAATCATCAGGTTATTATGCAAATCCATTGTTTCCCCAAATCCTTAAATGCCACCCTTCGTCACCGTCGGCAAAAACTAGCTCAGTTGATTGATTTTCCCGCTGTTATTTGGTCAGGAAGTGTAACTCCGCGCAATTTTGCTGCCAATACCTTTCCTTTCCGGGCAAGTAGTCATTTTCTTTACTTTGCTGGTATTCCCCTCAGTAATGCGGTGATTAGGTTGGAAGGGGAAAAAATGGAACTATTTATTGATGATCCCAGACCTGATACTACTCTCTGGCATGGAGAAACACCCAAACGGGAAGAAATTGCTGAGGTGATGGGTGTGGATGCAGCTTATCCCCTAGCAGAATTAGAAGCACATCTATTTGGCGCGGCAACGGTTGCAATTCAAGATCCTGCTACCTGGACGCAACAGTCCCAATTGCTGGGTCGATGGATACTACCACTCAGCCCCCCCCAGGGAATTGATTTAGAACTTGCCAAAGCGATCGTTGCTTTGCGCTTAACCCATGATGGGGATGCTATTACGGAGCTGCGCAAAGCTGCTGATGCTAGCGTTAAAGCTCATATAAAGGGGATGCAAGCAGCAAAATCTGCAAGTACAGAGGCAGAGGTAAGGGCAGCCATGGAAAGTACAATTATTGCCCATGATATGACTACTGCTTACAACAGTATTGTGACCGTCCATGGTGAAGTTTTGCATAATAACCATTACCATAATTCCTTGCAAATGGGAGATTTAATTCTGGCGGAT
>CBZS010000530.1 GCA_000613065.1 Richelia intracellularis
AAAGATATAAACAATAGAAGTAACTTGCGAAGTCTTGAGTATTTTCCCTGTGTTTTCAATCACACCTCTTCTGTCACTCTCCGCTTTTTCCTATTAATAAAAAGTTTTAAACGTTGGTTCTATCAGAATTTTGAGACACTTTGAATCAAAATTGTGTCATTTCCCCATCTTATGGAAATTATATTCACAAATAACTGAGCGTTCGCTTGACACATAAGAGTTGCAGAATTTTGGAATTGCAAGATTTTCCCGAAAGTGACAGAAAAGTAAAACCGTAAGAACGGTTAAAAGCTGAACTTTTCTGTAGCGGTAATAACAAGTCTTATAAATTAATAAACAATATTACTTGAGAAACCAAGTAAAGTCTGATGTTAAAAATAGATTTTACGCAAGAAGACATTGATAAACTTCATTATCCTCTAGTACAGAAAAAGATGGAAGTTCTGTATATCAAAAGTCAGGGTATAAAACATAAATATATTTTTATTTTGTGTGAAGTACAAAAAACAACATTAATGAATAGTTTACATTAAAAAAGATCAATCAGGAGGAGTAGAAGAACTAAAAAAAATACACCACAAAGGACAGGCAAGTGAATTAAATCAGTATAGTGATATTTTGAAATAATATTTTGAGAAACATCCAGCTACAAGTATTGCAGAAGCGAGTGATGCCATTGAAAAAATAACCGGTATTAAGCGCAGTCCAACTCAGGTCAGAGAATTTATGCCCAGCAAAGGTTTGCGTTGCTTAAAAGTGGGGTCTGTGCCGGGAAAGTCAGTAGAGCCAGAAAACATTGAAGAGTTAGAAAAATATAGACAATAAAAGCTATAATCATTACTGGAAGAAGCTATTAGTGGAAATAAAGTAGTTTTTTTGTTGACGCAGCCCACTTTATACATCGAGCATACTTAGGATTTTTATGGTGTTTTACAAGAACATTTATCTGTTCACCTTCCGGTAGAAAAGGATTTAATGTTTTAGGAGCAGTTAATGCAGTTACTAAGGAAATAATTACAATTACAAATGAAACTTATATTATTAATTGATAAAGTCTGTGCCAGTTGTTATTTAGATTAGCTAATATGGGGCTAAATAAACCAATTGTTATTGTACTAGATAATGCCAGATATCAGAAGTGTAAATTAGTACAAAACGATGCGACATCAGTAAGTATACAACTATGTTATTTACCTTTCTATTCTCCACAATTAAATTGGGTGCGAATCTTTTAGGAAGACGGACAGTGGAACTTAAACAGGTATTGGAAGAGGTGCAGGGGTAGTAGAACAACGAGCTTTGAG
>CBZS010000531.1 GCA_000613065.1 Richelia intracellularis
TTATGTAATTTTTTTTGACATTTTTTTAAAATAAAAGATTAACTAAATATTATGAAAGTAAGTTTGTTTTTTTGAGGGTTATAATAATATGTATTATTATAAGTAGAATATTTTTTAATTTAAATTATTTTATTTTTCGTTGTGAATGATTATTTTTAACTTGAAATATTTTATTTATTGATAATAATCATATCAGTCTTTGTCTTTTTTTTGTGAAAATATACATTTCTTATTTTTTATTATTATTTATTACTTTATAATTATAGTGTGATAAGAATTTTTATCAAAATATTAAATTACCAAAAATACCCAAAAATTTTTCTTATATTATTTCTCCTTACTATAACGTAGTCTTGTAATAAGAAATTACTCAACTGTTATTCTGATAATATACTAATTTATGATTAAAAAATATCAATGTTTTGGTTGATGATAGTGGCTTAATAAATCCATAGCTTTTGATTGCACAAATAAATCTTTGTCTTTCGTCTTAATTGAAAAGCTTGTGTTATCTCCTAATTTATCTAATGTCATTAAACAAGCATATTTTAAATCCCAAATGTCTGTTTGTACTAAAGTTTTTTTGAGCTCTGGAATAATTCGTTTATCTTCTAGTTCACCAAAGGCTATTACAGCAGCAGTTCGAGATTTCTGAAAAATGGGATCTGTATTGTGAAGCACTTTGAATAATAAATCATAAGCTGGCTGATGTTTTAACCATCCAAGTAATTTAATTACATGATAATGAGCGCTATAATCGTGACAAGCTTTTTCAACATATGTCATTATAATTTTTTCTGTAGCAATATCAGAATATATATCTAATAATGTTTTGGTTGCTAAATAACAACGCCCAAAATCTGTTTCGTAAATTCCATTGATAGTAAATTCTACGGAGGGAGTTTGCTCATATTTATGTACAAGTTTTAATGTATCTGGATGATCAAAAATCACTTGTTCTAAATAAGGTTTGATATCAGCAAATTCAATTTCTTCAGAAAGTATACCTGGTTCTGCTAATAATCTAATTCCTCGTAAACGGAATACCGGAGAAACAGCGCAATTCGCAATTTCAGGAAGAGCTGCATAATATTTAGCATCAATTAAGTCTTGAATGCAAGTCCTCCTAATATTGACATTGCAATGTTGGAGTAGATCTACTACTTTATACATTTGTGTATAATCTTCTGTAAATCGGCAAATAGTAGTAATCGCAGCACTAAATATTGCTAGATCTTTTGAAGTGCTAAATTTGCGAATTCTTTCTAAGGCTGGGTAATATTTTAACTTAGCCAAAGTATGGATAATTATCCGATAGTTCAGCTTTGATTTTTCTAAAAGTTTGGTAATATCTTCTAAAATACTTTCATCCTGAGTGCTAATTTCACCAATAGCCCAAACTGCATTTTCTATGGTATAGTTGTCCTCATCTTCAAAACAAGAATGAATAATGGGTAAAGCGACAGATGCTTTTAAATAACCTAGACTTTCCACAGCTTTACGTCGCACAATACGATTATTCAGTCCCGGTTCATTATTTTGTATGGCTGCGATTAAAGCATTAATCGAGCGAACGCTAGGAAAATTTACCAATCGTGAAGCAGCAATGTAGCGATCAGAAGGGTCTTCTAATTGAGCGGAAGATTTTCCTAATATTGTAATTGCCTGATCTTCTGTGAGATTAAAAATTGTAAAAGGACTTGTACCCATATTATTAGTAGAATTTAATTCTAATAATAATCTAATATAAAGTTGGATAAAAAAAGCCTATGAAATAAATTTGTATGAAAAAAATAGATATTATTTACTTAAGTTTAATTTGTGTTAAGAATTGTTATAATTCATTACGTAGTTATTAATATTATTACAGTAATATAATACTGATAATTTATATGTTGATTGTTACAAGAAATAAAAAAAATTAATAATAAGCCAAAATTAACAAAT